>CAZVLC010000018.1:0-12087 GCA_964627885.1 uncultured Peptococcaceae bacterium | reverse complement strand
CATGGGACTTGAAAAGGGAAAAGACACCTTTCTGTCCATAATTATTCGGATTGAAATTCCGCAGGTAAGGAAATTTGGCGAAGCACAGCCGAATTTTTTCCCAAAGAATATGAAGACGCCAAATACTATTATCAGTTTAAAATGGGCAGAAATATGATCTTATTTGGGATCGCGCCATCCTTTTCACAAAAAAGTGTAATCCTTGTGAAGAAATCAATTAAGTAATAGCTAATCTTCTAACGCGCTTGTCCTTTTTTGCTGCTTTCTTTTTCAGGCGGCCGGTAACGAGAAGGAACAAAAATAAGCAGCCGGCAGGAGCAAACAGATGATATAACAGCCCTGCTGTGCCAATTTTGCTAAAATCAGTCAGCATGGATGGCTTGTTGATATAGGGGAAGAAGGAGCAGTAGCTGATGCGCTCGGAGCGCGTTTCGCCCTTTTCAAGACGAGACCACGCTTCATCGCTTGAGTAAATCACATAGCCCCTGTATTCCTTGCCGTCCACCGAAAAGAAATACCCCTTAGAAACAGTGCGGGAGCGGTTTTCTTCCGCACTGTTATCATCCCGTCGGCTGTCATAGCTGTCTACCGTCCCCATAACAGTTTGCCCCCAAATCCCCAAAGCTAAGGTGCTAAGACTGTTGTATGCCGCAAACAGCAAAACGGCGCAGATCAGGATGAGGATAACCGGATTGATTTTTTTGCGTTTTTTCTTTGCCACAGCATTCTTCCCCCTTCACGGCTACCTGCCGTTTGCTGCTATCTTGCCCTTTTACCTCTGTGCGCTCTTTTTACCTCTGTGCGCTGATAATTCCCCAGGCTTTGTTATTGAAGTCCAGCATTGTTGCGGAAAAGGACTGCCCATCCTGAGAGAATTTAAAATCAGAACCCGCGATATTCGCTTCTCCTGTGGCCCGCACAAAATAACTGTTGTTAATGTATGTGCTCCCCGTCTTGTCATTCGTACAGACGATCTTGTAATACGCTCCGTCTCCGAAATCCTTTTCGTAGGTAACAACGGTGGTCACGTCAATGTCAGCACCTGTTTCCGTTACATTTAAAACGCCTGTGAATGTTCCCGAATAGTTAACTTTCTCTACTTCCGTTTTGATAGTAAAGGTTTTTTCTGTTTTGGTAAAAGGCTTCAACTTTGTTGTCGCCGCCACTTTGCCCTTGTCCAGGTCGTCGGCTGTTTTATAGAACTCCAGCTTCATTGGGAAGCCCGCCGTCTGATGGGCAAGCAGAGTAAAGGCGATCTTTCCGTTGGCTTTATCATCAAGTTTTACCGTCCATGCCGATGCGTCCGTATTGGCAGAGAGCGGAGAAAGCTTGACATAACAGCCCGCCCATTTCGGCTTTTTCCCGGACACCTCTTGTTCCTTGATTGTTATGGTGTATTTACGGTTAAGAAACGCCGCGAGCTCATTGAACTGCTTTTCCCGCATGGTCAGACTGTCCAGATACATATTCCGGCTCATGGTCTGGAATAAAACCTGCAGATACTCATACAGCTCGGCTTTATAGGTGTTAGAAATATTGATGCTGTCCTCCTTGGACGGCCATGGATATTTTGACAGCTTCGCATTTTTATCGTAAGCGTCAATCCAGGAATCCCAATCTGTTGCGGAAACCTCCCAAAACTCATTGACATAACGGTCTATCTCCGCGCTCATCATCTCAAGCACCCTCTGCGGGTCGGATTTATTCTCCTTATACATCTTCTCAAAGATTTTCCGCCAGTCCTTGATTTCGCGTTTAATCCCGGCGCGCTTGTAATACTCATCATACATGTTTTTGGTACTCTCGTATTTGGTTTGAATCGCGTAGGTACTTACTTCCGTCAGCGCCATATCGATCACGCCCACACCCACATAGGCCAACTGGATTGGCTCCGTGGCAAAGTTTAAAGCCAGATTTAAAACTGACTTCATGCCGCTTATGGAAGCTGCCTTGCTGGTCAGTCCATTCTGGTAGGCATCGAAAGCAAACTGGGCACACGCAGTGGTAACCCCGAGCTTGGTCATAGAGCCTTGAAACGGCTCGCTGAAAATCTCATCATACGCACCGCCTAACGTAAGCAAGGTGTGTATGTTTGTTGCGGAGAAGTAGCTTAGAGTCCCGGTCGCTCCCAACAAAGAACCCGCCACATCCTCCTGCCACGAAGCGCCCTGCGCGGCATAAGTCTTCAACACCGCCTCCGCTTGCGTCATGTTCATATAAGCGGCGTAAACATTTACATCGGAGATATACGCGCTGCGTTTAGTCGGATTGGTTATCTTGAATACACTGTAGGTGGAAAGATGGTCAGTGATGATCCGAACCTCATTGGCCTCGGTATTCACCGTGTAAAAGACATCCTCCCATTCTCCGGTCTGTGCATTAAGATACTTGCCGCAGACCGAAAGAATCTCCTCATCTTCCTCAAGCCCTTGATCATCATACGGCAAGATTAACTCAACAGCGCCTTCAGGCTGCCCGGAGGATAATTTAAAATCATATGCGTAAATTTTAACATCATCATCGAACGGAGCGAGCTTTACCCTATTAATAGTAATCTCGTCCCCTTCCTCTAACAAACATCCGAAATCTGCTGATGCATCCTTGTCGAACGCGTTAGGGTCCTCCTTGGAAGAACACCCGCTTAAGCTGCCTGTTAGGAAAACCGCTATAATCATAACAAGCAGGATGGATCGCAACCTTTTCATCATTTTATATTACTCCCTTCGCTTGATTATTCTTGATGATTCGTCATAATTCATCATACCTCGTCATACTTCGAATTTAGACCTCTCACAAACATAAATTTTACAGAAGGATGACGAAAAAATCATCAACCGAAAGGATGAATTACACAGAAAAGCCTCTCATCCTTTCGGATGAGAGGCTGGTTAAACCCATGCCTTACTTTGTCATAAGCTTATACAACACCTGTGCCATTTCTGCTCGCGTGGTTATTCTCGTTGGTGCGAGCTCTCCGGCATCTCCGTTGATTATCCCGGCTTCAACCAGCAGCGCCATGGCCTCCCTAGCCCAAGAAGCTATTTGCCCTTCGTCTGTGAAGTCAGAAAGCGATTTGCTCCCGCCAAATTCATCAGGATTATTTGTCTCCGGCAACTGCCTGATAGCTCTCAGAGCGTTATAGAGCAGCGTAAACATTTCCTGACGTGTGATCTCTTTATCCGGAGCAAACATGTTGTTTCCTACTCCTGCGGTGATCCCAAGCCGCTTTGCTGTCGCAAAATAACGGGTATAATAGGTATCGCCCGCGTCGATGAAATTGTTCAAGGGATTCTCGTCAGCCTTTATATCGCAAGCTCGCATCAGCAGGACAATACCTTCAAAGGTAGTATTTATATGCATTACAGGATAAGTCTGTTTCGCATTATACTCTTTTAGTTGCTTTTCAATAACTGCCTTCTTCTCAGCGGCCATCAACTCTGGTGCCAACGTAATCATTACCTTATACTTTTCGTCGCTGAATGAATTCAGATGACGCATCAGCTGTTCTGAATAAAACCAGTCATACATCTTTGTTTCTACAACAATCTTAAAGCTCTCTTGTGTGATGGTTGCGTCGGGGATACCGTATTTACTCTTCTCCTGCAGATTGAATACAATTTCCGGTTCAAAGGAATCCGAGAAAAACTCAGACTTCAAAAAAAAAACGGAAAAACTTATCTGAGGAATATTGGTAAAGGCGAGACAAAAGTAGCATTGTATTTGCTGTGGCACGTTCTCCTTTTCATGATACCTCTGAAAATAATGAATCTTTATTACTGCTCATTTCCTTTCTTTTTCTTTTTGAAACAGACCTCCGTTAGATTGGAAATTTCAGTTCCAAGTCAGCGAGCGCTGTTTCTGATTGCTGCCGTGCCTTTATCGGTCAAACGGTACTTTTGCAGCTTGCTGTTCGGTTTTTCGGGAACAGTCATCTTAATAAATCCCCCGGTGATGAGCGGCTCGATATTGCGCTTGAACGAGCGGGAATCGCCATTCATACCGATAGCAGCAAAAATTTCTTTGCGTGACAATGTCTTGCCGCCGATTGTTTTCAGCACGGAGATGGCAAAATCGCTCAAATCAACTTGGTGCTTTTGTTCGTGCTCAACTTGGTGCTTTTGTTGCTGAGCAATAATTTCAAAAAGGGCTGAAAGCGTAAATTCGATAAACATGCCGGAATCGTTTGCTTTCTTCGCATCCTGAATTGCTTGATAATATTGTGGCCTGTTCTGATACAGCACTGACTCCATCGGTATCCAAGCAAAAATGGGATTCCATTTTGCAAGAAGCAGCGTCTGCCAAAGCCGCCCAATACGTCCATTGCCATCGGCGAAGGGGTGAATTGTTTCTATTTCGTAGTGCAGGATTGCGCTTTTCAGTATAGGGTGCAGTTCCGACTCTTTCGCCCAACCGAACAAGTCCTCTATCAACTGAAGTACAAACTGCGGACGTGCGCCGACATGAACCACAACATCGCCGTCAAACACGCCAACGTCGCCGCTGCGGAATTTGCCCGACTCCTTCACAAGCCCCAGCGTCATCAACTTGTGTGCTTTCAGAAAATCGCCGACAGAGTAAGGGTCAAACGTCATAATCTTGTCGTAAGCTTCGTAGGCGTTCTTGACTTCCTTCATCTCCGCTTGTTTTCCGGCTACCACTTTACCCTCGATAACGGCAGTCACTTCATCGAGCGAGAGAGAGTTGCCCTCAATGGCAAGTGAGGAATGGATTGTCCGCACACGGTTTTCCCTGTGGAGTTTGATGTCACGCTTAAAGAATGTGCCGAACTCAAGGCGTGTCACGGTTTCTACAATTTTTGCAAGATAGTCGGCGGCTTTTTCTGTTATGGTATAAGGCGGTTTGTTATATATATTCATTCACCCCTCTCATATTTTCGCCAGCACATCGGCGAAAATCTCATAATTCTTCTTCACGCCGTCGTCGAGGTCTATCGTAATATTTTGGTCGGCAAGGTGGTGAACCTTTTCTTCATACGCGCCGATTTCCCACCGTTGTACCGCATATTAATCTCCATAATATATAATCACCTACTTACATGCCCCTTTGACCCGTTGTCATCGGCAGTTTATTCAATCTCAGCACTCTTGCCGCTGTCTACCCAAGCGTCCACTTCTGAAATCTTGAACTTGAACTGCTTCCCTACCCGGCGGTGCGGAATGACGTCTTTCTTAATCCAGTTGCGGATGGTGTCCTTGCTTACGCCGAGATGCTCGGCAATCTCTTCAAGGCTTGACCACTTTTCAGGTTCGTTAGTCATTTTGCTTTCCCTCCTAATGTTGCGCTCGAAATAAGTCGTAGTCATTATAACATGCTTAGCGCCGAATTAAAATGACTTTTTCGGATTTGATATGATTTAGTGCGAATTAGCAACGGGTTTTCTAAATCAATACTCAAAGACATATTCTTCACTTAAATTATCCCATAATTTGTTGATATCAACGTATAGGTCGCTCCATTCGTCCTCAATAACACGCATAACATATTCTTAC
Source organism: uncultured Peptococcaceae bacterium (assembly GCA_964627885.1). Classification (GTDB taxonomy): domain Bacteria; phylum Bacillota; class Peptococcia; order DRI-13; family DTU073; genus UBA3937. The sequence goes on along the minus strand of CAZVLC010000018.1, from coordinate 6,577 downwards.
TCCAAGCTCAATAACGATAGCAGGAATCGACATCGAAGAAAAATGGATAAAATCGTATCCGTCATAATACATCCCTTGTACTATCTCAGCTATGGTTTGCTCCTGCTCTCCTATTTTTCCAAACTGGAAAAGGTTAAACAACTTTATATAATTATACACGTTTCAGCAAAATATTTCCATATATATAATAAAAAGAGACCACGTTCACACCCCAGTTTATTGGCTAATCTTAGCCTCTTTCCCTTAAACAATTTTTGAAATCGCAAAGCACCTTCAAGGATGTAAACCCTGGCGCATATTATGCCAAAACAGTAGCCTGAGCTTAAAAGAAACGTATCATCGCACGATACGACAAGAGAACGTTTGGTTTAGATAGATAGCATACCCGCGAGAAGCTGTCCTCCATACTTTGGAATTATGCTCGTTCAAAGCAATACTCTACAAAAAAGCCCTTCATATATTTCACGATGAGAAGTACTTTTGAGCGAAAAAATAACAACAAAAGATGCCCCCATAAACTTTCAGTTTAGAAGGGCATCTGCACACCTTGAAATATGAATTTTGGATTAAACATATACAAATGACTGTGGAGCAAAGCTAATGCCAAAATCAGCCAGTGTAAGTGGTTCTTTATACTTTTTTACAGCCCCTAATCGATAGGCTACTGCGATTTCTTTGTTCTGATAATACTTATCGTAAAACTTCCGGTAAACTTTCTCCTTCGTAAATGTGCCCACAAATCTGACATTCGAATCTTGCTTGCTTTTTTTCCTCAGCAGGCAAATAAGTTGGAGCATTCTTGGGACTCTTCCCTTTGATCACCTGATGATAATAGGCATAGGTCATTGGTTGTCCCGTATTAGTAAATACATCGCCATCAATTACCTCGCCAAGAAAAACGGTATGTGTTGCTGCCTCCATTTTAGCTCTTTTAGTGTTGTTTTTTGTTCATTCAATTCCTTTATAGCCGTTCTTTTCTGCATGCCCCAGCAAATATAAGAATGCAAATGCCGGAATCCGGATCATATCCTTTCCTGACTTGGTATTGTGAATTCCAAAGTCGTTGGCGTTCTTGGTTACAATGATCGCAGCCGATGCCTCTCCACACAGCTCGGAAATCGCGTCGTCCTTGGAAATGGGCGCACCCTCTCGATATTTGACCTCTATGAGGATCTTATTTGTATTGGGGTAATCCACTACAATATCGATTTCCTTTCCTTTCCTACCGCCGCGGAAATAGCCAACGGACGTAGCCTGTTGGTAATAAAATGCAGTAACATGCTTGTAAACCGCCGTCTCTACAACCTTTCCCATCTCCACCGGGTCAGTAAGCAACGAGTCGTCCATTAGAACGGCGTTGCGAATAGCAGCATCTGCAATATATATTTTGGGTCTGGCTTTCAGTACTTTTTTGCCTGCCATATCTACCGGCCAACTCTGATAAATCAGATTGGCACTTTCCAGGTATCGAATATAGTTTTCGACCGTCGGCCTTGATACACCGCCAAGTTCTTTGGCAATAGCCTCTATTGAAACGATCTCTGATGATACATTGCATAGATACAGGAATATCCGCTCCAGCTCAGTGGCGTTTCTGATGTTATACAGAGCAGGAAGATCACGCTTTAGCACCTTGTCGACCACGTCTTCTCGCATGATCTGCTGTGCCATGAGGTCGTTGTTCGACAATGCAAGTTCCGGAAATCCCCCCACCTGCAGATAACGATTGAAATGATTCTGCACCTTAGAAAGCTGCACCATCACCCGGGTGCGCTCCTGCTGCGTCTTATCGAGCAACGATGTGATCTTTAGTCCTTGAGGCAGCTCTGGACGATCCAGCTCCAGCAGTTCACAGTACTCATAAAACGACATAGTGGGAACCTGAATAACAGTCCAACGCCCCGCGCCGCTTTCTTGATTGCCCCTAATGAGGGCGGGACTGGCTGAGCCTGTGGCGACCACCTGCGTATCCGGCTGAGTATCATAAATTATTTTAAGCCATTTGTCCCAATCCGAAGCATACTGAACCTCATCAAAGAAGTAATGGCAGTCCTGCTCGGCGTAAATACTTTCATGATAACATTCCAAGACCTCGTTGAAACCGGCAAGCTTTAACATCGGATGATCCATGGAAATGAAGACTATTTTTTGCGGTGCTACACCGTGACTGAGCAGTGCCTCGATCATCTGGTACTGGATCGTGGTCTTTCCGACTCGACGCGTACCGGTCAAGACCACTGTGCGGCGCAGATCCCTTTGCTTCAACCGCTTCATTGCCTCATAAAAAGCAAATCTCTTATAAGTCTTAGACATCTTTGGATTCATGATTCCGGTTTTCCACCATGGATTATAGGCCGTCAGCACTTTTAGAATGCCTTCCTTGCTTGTAATCGCCATAACCCCACCTTCCTTTGTTTACATTATGGCTCTAATGTTTATTTTTGTCAACAATAATTGAAAGTATACTTGGAATATTTGACGGCAAAAATTGATTTTCTTAGCCTCCAATGATTTTCACATAGAATTCCCTATTTCTTGGTCCGTCAAATTCGCAAAAGTAGATTCCCTGCCAGGTGCCCAGCAGCAGTTTTCCGTCCTGGATTATCACCGTGCAGGAAGATCCCATGAGCGAAGCCTTGATATGAGCGTGAGAATTCCCTTCCGAGTGCATCACCTCCTTAACCTATATACACTTTAGACGGCGAAAAGGCTGCAAAGTTTTCTAAAAAAGCTTATACTCAATATAAAACCGAGCAGCCCCTCCATCTATACGGAAACAGTCTGCTCGGCAAATTCTGATTTATCGCTCGCATAAATTATCAGTTTCATGCTATACATCTAACTTGCCCTGTCAACCTCGGCTTTTTCAAAAAACATCCAACCTGCTCTGTCAGCAAGCACCGACATCTAATCCGTTCTGTCACACTTTCACCCTCGATAGAGTAGGTGTCCAGTTGTCTCAGCTCTTCAATTTTCGAGTCCAGAGCGTGTTGTCTTTCCTAAACAAGCTCTGCCCACTTGCCAATCACCGACATCTAAATCACTCTGTTGCACTCGCGCATTTTATTAACTCCATTTGGCTTCCTTGATTTGATAACTCATAAACTCTATAGTTCTTTCCGACATCCACTTTAACGTGACCCGAGTTGCCCATTATTGATGTCGGCATTCAGTGTCAGCATTACATTGCTATTTGTATTCTAACTGAAACCAAAACACCGAGCCTTTTCCTAGTTCTGATTCCACACCATAACCCGCGCCGTGAAGTTCAAAAATTTTTTTGACGATGGAAAGCCCAAGCCCTGTTCCTGTTATTGCCCGTTTATGCTTTTTATCAACTTTATAATACCTGTCCCAAATATAAGGAATGTTTTCTGGTGCAATGCCATCGCCATGATCAACAACCTCGATTCGCACACTATTTTGCACCCTGTTTTGTCTCACAACAATATGCTTGTCACCTGTGCTGTAATTTACAGCATTCGTAAGCAAATTGTATAAAGCCTGCGTGATTTTTGCTTCATCCGCTGTAACATATACATCTTCAGAATGTTCGAATACAATAAAATAGCCGTCATTTCTCAAAAGTTCGGAAAGCCGTTCAACTGTTTCCTCAATGCTTTCAGTAAGGTTATAGTTATGCATGTGAAGCTCCATTGTGCCAGTTTCGAGCTTAGACACATCGAGAATATCATTTACAAGAGATGAAAGCCTCTTGGTTTCCGACATAATGGTCTGCACCTGTGTAGATGTAATTTCATCCGGAAAGTCCTGCATCATTTCGGCATAACTGTAAATTAAGGCAAGCGGTGTTCTTAAATCATGTGAAATATTTGCAATAAGTTCCCGCCGCAACTCATCAACCTTTGAAAGCTCGATTGCCGTAGAATTAAGGGTATCGGAAAGCTCTTTTACCTCTAAGTATCCGCTTCCGTTAAAATCTGCATTGTAGTTACCCTGGGAAAGTTTTTTGGCTCCCTCATTCAGACGTACAAGCGGCTTTGCTATTACATCTGCCAACACAAGTGCAATTGCAACAGAAGCCAAAATCATTATGGCTGTAATAATATATAACTGTATTTGCAAGGTCGACACCGTAGCGTTTACAGGTGTAATCATAGCATGGAAGGTAAGGGAAATCACTTGTCCGTTTGGCAAGGTAAACTCTTTTGTTTCGGTAATTGTTTCAGGACGTACACCACCTCGTCCATCGGGGGCTGGAGTTTGCGGTTTTACAAAATCTCTCGTAGGAGCTACTATCACGCTTTTATCTGTTTCAAGCTGAAACAGAATCTCTCTTAAATCGGGGCTGTTGATATTTTTTTCAACAAGAGCCATGGCCTCATGAAGCTCGCTTCGCCTTATCATTTTATACATGTCGCTCAAAAACACCGTTTGAAAAAGCCAAAGGATAAAGAGCAAAACGCCGCAAAAAGCAAGCATGAAAATAAAGATTTTCCATTTTAATTTTAACTTATCCATTAAAACGATACCCCAATCCTCTAAGTGTTGTGATAAATCCCGCATAATTTCCCATGTGCTTGCGCAGTAATTTCATATGGGTATCAAGGGTGCGATCATCACCGTGATAATCATACCCCCATACCTCGGTAAGTACCTTCTCTCTCGGTACGGCAATATTTTTGTTGCGAATAAGGAAAAACAAAAGATCATATTCTTTGGGAGCCATATCTACCTGTGTTCCGTCAATAAACACCTTGTAGGCAGTCAAATCTGCTAAAAAACCATCTTGTTCAAAAATGATATGCCCATCCTGTTCTTTGGAGGACTGTGATGTTTTTATCCGTCTGAGAATTGCGTTTACTCTAAGCATAATCTCTTTTGACGAAAAGGGTTTTACCACATAGTCGTCCACACCCACTTCAAAGCCTAAAACCTTATCGTATTCTTCACCACGGGCAGAAAGCATAATAACCGGAGTATCGGCAGTTTTGCGGATTTCTGTCACCGCAGAAAAACCATCAAGCTCCGGCATCATAACATCCATTATAATAATGTCAAAGGTTTGGGTTTTACATAGCTCTACCGCTTCCATTCCGTCAGAGGCTTCGAAAACATCGTGCCCTTCAAACAAGGCATACCGTTTTATAACAGCTCTTAAGCCCTCTTCATCATCACAAATCAGCATTTTGGCCATGGATAACCCCCCTATTTGAATTATCAAAAATCTATAAATATTTTACTGCAAACAAAGTTAAGATACAAGTTATCTGAACTTTAGCTGAACTTTAGGATATGCTTAATAATTTCTTTTCTTCTTTGCTACAAAAAATGTTAAAAGCAAAACAAGTGCAAATAAGCCGGAATATATCAGTACGCTTTCAGCGGTACTTGTAATGCTGGTTGTTTGCCCTCTCTTTGGATTATTTTGGGCAGGATTTTGCATATTGTCGCCGGGCCTTTGCGGAAATCCGTTTCCCATTTGTGAGAGCATTGAAATTTGTTCCTCAGTCAACCCAAGCTCTAAGAGTGTTGATTTCACTTCATCCGTAACGATTCCACCAGCATCCTGCAAGATCTGCATTGCCTGCATCATAAGCTCACGATCAGGCATGTTTTCTCTCTGGTTTGGCATATTTCCTGTCTGGTTGGGAGCGAAGTTTTCGTCACCCTGCGGATTGTTCCAATCAGGCGGTCGATCTCCCATGGGGCCGTGATTGCCACCGCCCATCATACTGCCAAGTGAAGAAAGGCTTAGAGTACCGGCTGAAATAAGCTTATCCGGGTTTGCAGTCTGCTCTGCTGTGGTAGACGGAACTGTGCCGTCAAGCTGACCTTGTATACTCTGGTAGCGCAAATTACCAAGAGTTTTGAAAGCTTCAACTGCTGTTTTGTATTCTGCAAAAGTGCAAAACGCGGTGTTGTCGTTTTTAACATAAGCGGAAATAAGCACATCAAGCTGCGTAATTTTTTCTTCCCATTTACGGTCTGTGAAATAGCTTGTCATCAGCTCTTGTAGATAAGCATGGTATTTTCCAAGATATTCTGTATTGGAAAACAACTTTTCTAGCAAAGGTCGAGAGCTCATTTCCACACCGCTTACAGGAGAATCTATTGGAAAATTGATCACAGAAGATACGTTCCCGCTTTGAAAGCCACCCCATGCCAAATTGTAGTCCCAAGGCAGAATTGTAACCTTGCCATTATTCTCGTAAAGGTAATAATTCTGGGCCATGCTTGATGAATAACTGTCAAGGTTTACCACAATGGTATGGGCTGCGAGATACCTCAATATCTGGTCAATATCAAAATAGGTATCCAGATTTTCTCCCTTGGACAATGCCTTTAATGCAGTAATAACACGCTTGAAATCACCATCATCGCCTTTACCGACAACATTATTAAAGATTGCACTGTATGAGGAAATTTCGTCTGTTGTATATTCCAAACTGCCGCCATTGCTTCCTCTGCCGCCCATGGGCCCGCCGAAATCACCGTTCGGTCTCTCCATTTGTCTGCGGCCATCTTGACGCTCAGACTGAGTTGCGGCAGAAGTGATTGCCTCGGCCTGTGTGTTTGGCTGCGGTTGCTCACCTGACCGATCTGGCTGCGGTTG
>CAZVLC010000017.1:0-12087 GCA_964627885.1 uncultured Peptococcaceae bacterium | reverse complement strand
AACTATTGCGCGCCATTTCTTGCCTCTTCTCAGTTTGGAAAAGCAATTGTTCAACCTGAGCCAATAAACTATCCCCTGTTAAATCCCGGTCTAAAATTAACTCGGCGGCTCCTTGGTCTACCAAGGCCCGGGCGTTATATTCCTGATGGTTCTCCGCGGCATAAGGATAAGGCACTAAAATACCGGGAATCCCCTTAACGGTCATTTCCGCCAGAAAAGCCGCTCCACACCTAGCCACACACAAATCGGCACAGGCTAATACATACTCCATTTCATGCAAATATGGTTTGATAATAATATTTCCTATATTATTCCAATTTATTCCTGCTGCCTGCAACGCTTCTATAAACTCAATATACCCGGACTGACCAGTCAGATGAATAATCTGCACCCGGGGATCACCGGCATATTTCCTACAAACAGAGAGCATCGCTTGATTAATTGTTTTAGCGCCCCGTGAGCCCCCCACCGCAACTAGCGTAAGTTTTTCCGGTGATAATCCGAAATAGTCTAACCCGGCTTGGCGCTCCATCTCAAGAATAGCCGGTCTTACCGGCAATCCGGTCACCTGCAGCCTGTCCTGCACCTTCGCCGGAAAATATTGTTTGGCGGCCGCAAAAGTTAAGAGAATTTGCTCGACCTGACTAGCCAACAAGCGATTTGTTAAACCCGGTAAGGCGTTTTGTTCATGCAACAAAGTCGTTATCCCCAGCCTAGAGGCCGCCCAGACTACCGGGAGACAAACATAACCTCCGGTGCCAATGACCAGCTGGGGTGCAAAACCACGCATTATTTTTCTGGCGACACCGAAAGCGCGCAGTGCCTTCCAACCCGCCTTTACTGCCTGCAAAGAGAATTTCCTTTGCCAACCTTCCACCTCAATCAGCGTCAGCGGGAAGCCCGCTTCAGGAACAATTTTATTTTCCAGGCCTTGCTTCGTACCAATATAGAGGATCTCCGCCGCGGGCCATTCCTGCCTTATCGCTTGGCCGATAGCTACGGCCGGATAGATATGTCCCCCCGTCCCGCCACCGGTCAAAATAACCCGGATCTTTTTCTTTTCTTCCACCATCTATTTACTCCTTTTTATTCTGTTTTCCTGCCATCTTGCACCCGACATTGTACACCAGCATTTCCTATGTCTTCTGGGTATAACGTGAAATATTCAATAATATCCCTACCGCCGCCATGGAAATCAGTAAAGAAGAACCGCCATAACTGATGAAAGGAAGAGCAATGCCTGTAACAGGCAATAACCCTGTGACTACGCCCATATTCATAAAAGCCTGTAAGATAATCGTCGTTGTTAAACCTACGGCTAAAAAACAACCAAAAGAATCAGGACATGTCAACGCAATGCGGTAACCGCGCCAAGCAAAGAGGAAAAATAGAAGCACTACTAAAAGCGCACCAAGAAAGCCTAACTCTTCTCCCAGTATTGCAAAAATAAAATCAGTATGCTGCTCCGGTAAATAATCCAGTTTCTGCCTGCTGTTCCCCAGCCCCATGCCAAAAAAGCCTCCCGAGCCCAGTGCATAAAGGGAATTAACCACCTGATAGCCCTCTTTTCCGGCATGGCTCCAGGGATCAAGCCAACCGATAATCCGGTTGATCCGCGTAGGATCCATCGCAATCAGCGTAATGACGCCGGCTGCTCCACTAACCAAAAGCATAAGAAAATGTCCCAGCCGTAAACCGGCCGCAATCAACATTACGCCAACTGTTCCGGCAATGGCTAAGGTGGTTCCCAAATCCGGTTCCTTCATAATCAATCCCCCGACAAGCCCCACAATAACCAAATAAGGGCCTAACCCCTTCAGCAAATGTTGAATATTACTACCAGGTTTACTGAGACGATGTGCCACAAAGAAAACAATACATAGTTTCATTATTTCCGAAGGTTGTAATCTGGTAAAGCCTAAATCAATCCACCGCCGGGACCCATTAACCTCATCAAAAAACAGAACGACTATTAATAAAATAATCCCCACACCAAAAGCCAAGTTAATGTACGGTTTTAAGCGAAAATAGTCAATTTTCATCATGAGCACCATCGCCACAAAACCAAGTGCCGCCCAAGTTAACTGTTTACCCAAATAGAAGTAAGGGTCATCTTCTAAGGTATCGTAATAGCTCGCACTAAAGACCATGATGACTCCTATCGCTAAAAGCAGTAACGTGACAAAAAAAATCAGTAGATCAGGCCTTTCCCTTTTTTTCAACCGCATACGCTCACCTCAACAAAACGACATCAAAGCTCACTTTACCAATTGATGCACCAATTGTTTAAAGACCTCTCCCCGCTGTTCATAATTATCAAACATATCAAAGCTGGCACACGCCGGTGATAAGAGCACAATATCCCCGCTCCGGGCTAATTGCCTGGCTTTTTCAACAGCCTCAGCAAAGCTTTCGGCATAGTGAATATGGGTATAACCCACCATTTTTACCGCCGCGTCGATTTCCCCGGTCGCCTGCCCCACTAATACCAACTCTTTTACTTTCTCCTTGATTTTTTGCGCAAATGGTCCAAAATCGCTCCCCTTACTTTTCCCCCCGCAAGCAAAACAATCGGTTCTGTGTAAGCTTCTAAGGCTTTAATAGAAGCATCGGGGTTTGTACCTTTGGAATCATTAATATACCTAACGCCTTGATATGTCAAAACCGGCTCAAGACGATGTTCCACGGCCTGAAATGTACGTAAGCTGTGGGCAAGATTTTGGGCATCCACCCCCATAACCCAAGCCGCCGCAGTGGCAGCCAGCGCGTTTTCCACATTGTGCCCACCCTTGATCTGTAAATCCTCAATCTGCACTACCCTGACCGTCTGTCGCTCATCTTTAGCCATAATCCAGCCGTTCTCTACATAAAAGCCTTTATCTAAAATATGTTGTCGGCTAAAAAATAGAACTTGAGCCTGCGCCTGCTCGGCCAATTTCACCGTTTCATCGTCATCCTGATTTAATATTAACCAATCATTGGCGGTTTGATTAGCAAAAACCTTCGCCTTGGCCTTAATATAACCGGCTAAACTGTGATGGCGGTCCAGATGGTCCGGCGTAATGTTGAGAATTAAAGATACGCACGGATGAAATAGCTCCGTCATCTCCAGTTGAAAACTGGATACTTCCAATACCGCCAGATCGTCTGCTCCCAATTCTTCCGCCTTGCCGATAAAGGGCACCCCGATATTGCCCCCGACAAAAGTATGGCGCCCCGCGTCAGTAAATATTTTCCCCAACAAACTGGTGGTTGTGGTTTTACCATTAGTCCCTGTCACCGCTACAATAGGAGCTGAGGTCACCCTTGCGGAAAACTCAAGTTCGCTCCAAACAGGAATATGCTTTTCCTTTGCCGCAACAATTGGCGGAACTTCAAAGGGCACTCCGGGACTAACAATTATTAATTCGGGTCTTATTTCCGTTACCGTCGCGTGCCTTCCCAGAATCAACTGAATACCTAATTCCTGACACATGGTTAATACGGCAATATCCACTTCTTCAGGCTTTTTCAGATCATTTAAAAAAACAACTGCGCCTCGTTCAACTAAATATTGGGCAGCCGCCACACCGCTCCTGGCCGCCCCGATTACTAAAACCCTTTTACCCTGAAGATTCATGCTAATACCTCCATTTATAACGCATCATTAGAAATCTTTTCACAAAACAATCAACACCGTTAATACAGCAAAAAGTGCCGCCGCGCTCCAGAAAAGGAAAACGACCTTCTGCTCGCCCCAACCTAACAGTTCAAAATGATGATGCAGAGGAGCCATTAAAAAGAGCCTGCGTCCCCCTGTGAGTTTGAAATAACCCACCTGCAAGATGACGGAAATAGTGTCGAGCACATAAATCCCGCCCAGTAAAGGCAAGAGCAATTCTGTTTCCGTCAAGATCGCTAAGGCCCCTACTGCTCCGCCTAAAGCTAAAGATCCGGTGTCACCCATGAAGAGACGCGCCGGATGCATATTAAAAAAGAGAAAACCTAAACAGCTCCCCAATAAAGCAGCACAAAAAAGCCTTACATCAGTTAAACCCCAGGCATTGGCAATTAGAAGGTAGACTAAAGCAGGGAAAATTGTCACTCCCGCGGCTAAACCATCTAAACCGTCGGTAAGATTGCAGGCATTAGCTGTACCCACGATCACAAAAACCGCGAAAGGAAAATAGAGCCACCCTAAATGAAGACTAAAAGCAGTTCCGGGAAGCACCAGATCAGTACCTCTCCCTAAATATGCTACGGCAACATAAGCAAATACTCCCGCCAGAATCAGTTGCCCCAAAATTTTTTCGCGCGCCGTCAACCCTAATGAACGTTTCATTACTATTTTAATGCAGTCATCGAAAAAACCAATTAATCCAAAGCCAAACATCACCAGCAATAATACTAATAAGCGCGAAGATAGTTCTCCGCTAAAGAAAAAACAAACCGCCATCCCGAAGAAAAACATAATCCCTCCCATGGTGGGAGTCCCGGCTTTCTTCAGATGCGTTTCCGGACCATCATTACGAATTTGCTGACCAAATTTTAATTTATGTAAAAAGGGGATTAAAAAAGGCCCACTAACTAAACAAATAACTAACGCAAAAAGTAACGCCAGATGATAATTCTGCATTTCCTAAACCCCCTCTATTCCTAAAACCAAAGCAAAGATGAACGAGCATTGGACAACCAAGGGCGCAAAGCCTTTTGAGCGGTCACAGATAAGGCAAGCGTACCTTTTGCCGGGAGATGGGCTATTAAACTCGCCTGCGTTTCATCGAAGAATTCCGTAATCACTCCATAAGACGGTTGACACAAGCGATAATAAAAATCGCTGTTGCGCAGCTCATGCTCACCCATTACCACTAGCACAGCCCAATCCTCCGGTTGCAACTGCAATATTTTTAAAGGTAAACTACAATCCGGGTCGGTGGTTTCTTCGTAACAAAGAACAGGTCCTTTTTTCTGTAAAAGAGCCAGTAACGACTCCTTTGTGCCCTTTTTCCCATCGCTACCCGTAAGTACGATAACCGTTCCTTTGAACAGATTCCTTTGGGCTACTGCCAACTGTTGTAAAGCCTTCAACGGATTCTTCACATTAATTATCGGGCAAGAGAAACCAATTTTCTTCAATTCATTGGCTGGAAAGGCAGTAACCACTCCCAGACCGGGTCCTCTCCGCCCAACTTCGCACAATACTTCCCGTTTTTTATTAGGCCACTCGTCTTCCAGCAGGAAAAAAAGCGTCCCTTCTTTTACTTTGTGCGGATCAACACAAGCCTCGGTAAAATCCGCACATCCACCAGCATATGTTAAATTACCTTGAATAGCAAGTGTAATTTTCTCCAAAGAAAGTCCGAACATTTATTTCGCCTCAGACACTAATTTGCCGGCAGCGCGTAAAGCTTCCCGAGCCACTTCCCGGTCATCAAAATGGATTACTTCCGAGCCGATAATTTGGTAGTCTTCATGCCCCTTCCCGGCAATAATCACGACATCCTCAGGCTTAGCTTCCTTAATCGCCTTGAAAATTGCCTTTTGGCGATCTTCCAGCCGAAGATACCCTTTACCACCTGCTCCTTTTTCAAGCCCCGGAATGATATCATCAATAATTTTAACCGGGTCTTCCGACCGGGGATTATCAGAGGTCACTATACTGATATCGGCTAATCTCCCCGCTATTTCACCCATCAACGGTCTTTTTCCTCTATCCCGATCTCCCCCGCAGCCAAAGACCACAATGACACGACCTCTGGAAAAAGAGCGGGCAGTTTTCAGACAATTTTCCAGGCTGTCCGGAGTATGGGAATAATCCACAATGACGGTGTAATTACCGTTCCCCCCAGGTTGGACATTTTCGAAGCGGCCCGGTATTCCCGGCACTTTTTCTAAAACAGCAATAATCTGTTCAGCCGGAATCCCTTCCACAAGTCCTACCGCAATGGCGGCTAAAGCGTTATAGACATTAAATAAGCCCGCTAATTTTAACTTTACCAAAAACTCCTGATTCGTATACTTGAGATAAAACTCAACCCCTTCAGGCAGAACTTTCACTTTTTCTGCTTTGACATCAGCATCGTTTTTAATCCCATAAGTAATTACCGGCGCCATTGTTCGCTCAGAGAGCACAGCGCTCGCGGGATCATCGGCATTAAGTATCGCAAATTTTCTCCGTTTTTTATGACTGTTTTGTCCTAACCCGCTGAATAATTTACTTTTCGCGGCCAAATAGTTTTCCATATTTTCATGAAAGTCCAGATGATCCTGTGTAAGATTAGTAAATACGGCAATATCAAACTCCGTATTGTCAACTCTATGTAAATCTAAAGCATGAGAACTTACTTCCATCACTCCATAATCCGCCTGCTTATCCACGAAAAATTTAAACAATCGTTGTAACTCTGCCGCTCCCGGGGTAGTGTGCTCAACCGGAAGAACTTCCTCGCCGATCCGATTGTGAATAGTCCCAATCAGTCCAACCCGATGATTTGCTTGTTCCAAAATTAGAGCAATTAAATTTGTGGTAGTGGTCTTCCCATTAGTCCCCGTTACCCCGACAATATTCATGAAGCGGCTGGGGTGTCCATAAAAAGCGCTACATAAAGCCGCTAACGCCTGCCGACTATTCTTGACCTGGACCCACGGGTATTGTGCCGATTGATACTGCTCATTCTCCAAAACCACAGCTACTGCGCCTTTTTGCAATGCATCCTGAATATACTTATGCCCATCTGTTTTGAAACCCGGTACAGCCACAAAAAGCGTCTGGGGCGTTACTTCCCGTGTGTCGTCAGTGATCTTCAACACCTCAACATCCAAATGATCGGAATATGAGACATAATTTATTTCATGAAGCAAATCTTTCAGATTCAAGTAGATCCATCCTTTCAAAAATCATCTTCACCAAGATAATCCTAATCTTATTATTACCTTATCTTATTATTACCTTCGTCAGAAGGAATTTAACCTACCTTAAGGCCCTATGGGCTGCATGGCGTCTTCCGTCAACACTTCCATATAAATTTTAATCGTACTACCTACAGGTAATTGATTCCCCGGTTCAGGCTCCTGCCGCACTACTTCACCACTGCCTTGAATTTCAAAATTTAAATTAAGCATCCCCGCAAGCTCTTTAACTTCGCCGATGGTTTTTCCCGTAAAATCAGGAACGGCAACCATTTCCGGATCGGCTCCCTTCGCCGGAATGCTGCTATACAGCACCACCTTACTACCTTCTGTTACTTTCGTACCGGCCAGAGGAAGCTGCACTTTCACAGTGGTTCCTTGACCAATTATCTCTGCCTTTAATTTATGCTTGTTTAATTCCGTTTGCGCCTTGCCAAGCTCCATGCCGATTAAATTTGTTAGTTCAACTGTTTTCTCCTGATTTCCCAAAATCTTTTCTTCATTAATTTGCACCGGTACCTGCAAATAGCGCAGGCTGTCTCTCATAATGTTCTTAAACGCCGGGGCCGCAACCTGCCCACCATAATAGAGGCCCTGTGGCGAATCGACAACAACCAGACATACCAACCGAGGATCGTTGGACGGAGCCACGCCTAAAAACGAACCAATGTATTCACTACTGGAATACCCCCCACCGGGAATGATTTTTTGTGCTGTTCCGGTTTTTCCGCCAACACGATATCCTTCGATAAAAGCAGGTTTACCGGTCCCTTCGCTCACTACAGACTCCAAAATCTCCATCACCTGCTTTGCTGTTTCGGGAGAAATTACCTGGCGAACCACTTCTGGCTCAATTGTCTTCACCAAATTGCCTTTTGCATCACGAATTTCCCGCACAATTTGCGGCTTCATTAATTTACCGCCATTGGCCATCGCCGAACAGGCCGTCACCAACTGTATTGGCGTTACCGCATTAGCCTGCCCCATCGCCATCGTGGCTAAATAAATATCCGACTCCCGTGCGAGCTTCTTGCTGACAAGGATCCCCGTAGCCTCTCCCGGAAGCTCAATTCCCGTCTTCTTCCCGAAACCAAAACCCTCCAAATAACGATAAAAAGTATCCACCCCTTCGCGGAGCCCCACTGTTACAAAAACAGGATTACAGGAATTTTGCACGCCTTCTACAAAGGTCTGGCTGCCATGTGAGGATTTCCAACACTTTACTCTTTCCTTACCAACCTGGACAAAACCGCCGCAGTAAAAATGATCACTCAGCTTTACAACATCTTCATCCAAGGCCCCCGACATGGTCACCGTCTTAAAAGTCGAACCAGGCTCATAGGCATCTGAAATAACCATATTTCGCCATGTAGTTTGCGGAAAATCTTTATAAGCATTGGGATCATACGATGGGCGCATGGCCATGGCTAAAATCCGTCCGGTTTTCGGATCCATGACAAGGGCCCCGGCTTTTTTCGGATTTCTTAGTTTTATAATTTCCTCTAATTCTCTTTCCACGATGTATTGAATTGTTTCATCAATGGTTAGATAGATACTGTTGCCGTCCTGCGGCGGAATATATTTTTGTAAGGCATCAGGGATTTCCTGCCCTCGATTATCAAATTCCACCATAATCGTCCCGGATACCCCGCTTAAGACCTTATCATAAGTAAGTTCAATCCCGTTTAAGCCCTGATTATCGATGCCGGCAAACCCCAATACATTGGCCAGCAGCTGCCCTTTGGGGTAAAAGCGCTCCGGTTCCTCAACATACTTAATGCCGGGTAACCCTTTGGTTGCCTTAGCGCTTTCCGTGGCCGGTAAGCTTAAAGTTTTTAACTGCTGGGCTTTTTCGTCGGGCACATGCCTTTTAATCCAAACAAATGCCCGATTCTTGGTAATCTGTTTCAGGACATCATCTTTCTTTAATTCTAATACCTCGGCGATCCTTTCCGCTATTTCGTCTGCCCGCTTCGAGCTCTTCACCTGAGCGGGGATAGCATAAAAAGAATCCGTACTTACACTAATAGCTAAGGGTCTCCCCTTAGCATCATAAATTACCCCTCTTTTGGCTTTTACTTCAACATTGCGGAACCTGGCCGCATATGCTTTCTGCCGTAATTCTTCCCCCATCACAAACTGCACCCATACCAAGCGAACAGTTAAAGCGACGAGGGCTAATACGACCCCAACAAATACTATTCCTATCCTTTTCCTCATTTCAATCGAAACGGACAACTTCCTCACCCCAAATGCGGTCTCATCCTTTTTCACCAACAGATTGAGCAATCATTAGATACAATTTGGTAAAAAGGCTATCTCCATTTTTCTCCCTATCAGTTACAGCAGCCATCTTCATGGGCTGATCTTTTTCCGTAGCTTGTTTAATTTCTTCATTTCCGGCAGCTGTCGCTACTACAGCTTCCTTAGCAACCTCGTTCATGACTAAATATTCAATACCAGGGTCTTTAATCATGCCTAACTGAGTCACGGCGATGTCTTCAATTCTGTTCAAGGCTTTTAGTTCGGCTATCTGCAGTCTGGCTTTTTCAATATTACTTGCCAATGCTAAATTTTCCTGTTCGATTTTTTGTAATTGCCAATTTAAGCAGGCCAGCCTAGCTTGCAAAAAAGTATAGCCGAGTCCGGTTAAGAATAAAGCGGTAATGAGCATAGTACAAGACGTCACGACTATCGCCAGTGAAGCCCGATTCTTTCTCCCAATTACGCGTTGCTTTTTTCTCTTCTCGGCCTGACTGTATTGGTATCCATAATCATATTCTGCTCCTACTGCTTTCTTTGCCGCCATTACCAAGATTATTCACCTGTCTTTCAATTTAGAACTCTGACTATACTCTTTCCGCGATACGTAACTTAGCACTGCGAGCACGGGGGTTTTCCGTAACCTCCTCACGGGAAGGAAGAACCGGTTTTCCTGTCAGAAGTTTAATACGGGGTTCTTTGTGACAAATACAGATGGGAAAATCTTTAGGGCAAGTGCACCCTTGCGCAGCTTCCTTAAAGGTCTCTTTAACCAAACGGTCTTCTAATGAATGGAATGTTATTACGGCAAGGCGTCCCCCTGGTTTTAATACTTCAATGGCGGCCTGCAGTGTCGGTTTGAGAATTTCCAGCTCACGGTTTACTGCAATGCGGAGCGCCTGGAAAGTGCGTTTGGCCGGATGAGGCCCTTCACGGCGGGCGCCGCTGGGAATGGCTTTTTTAATGATCTCAACCAGTTGACCGGTTGTTTTAATCGGAGTATGCTTTCTTTCTTCCGTAATAAACAATGCAATCCGTTTGGCCCATTTTTCTTCGCCATAATCTTGGATTATTCCGGTCAATTCTTCTAAGGTCGCCTTATTTACTAATTCAGCCGCCGTTTGTTCTTGTGTTTGATCCATACGCATATCCAGCGGTGCATCATGTTGATAGCTAAAGCCTCTTTCGCCCTGATCGAGTTGATAAGATGACACTCCTAAATCTAACAGAATTCCGTCCACTTGGGGGTATTCCGTAGTGCCAAGGACTGTGTCTAGCTCCCGAAAATTGCGATGAAAAATTTGATAATTCTCTTCGCCGCATGGGCTCAACACAGCTTTCGCCGCAGCAATCGCCTCTAAATCCTGATCAAAAGCCAGCAATTTGCCACCCGGTAAAATCTTTTCCAAAATTGCCTTGCTGTGGCCACCACCGCCTAAGGTACAGTCAACCATCACCATCCCCGGTTTTGGTTGCAGATAATTCAACACTTCCCGCAGAAGAACCGGTTTATGAGCAAAAACCATTATCATTCACCTCAAAATCCTAAATCCAACTCCACCATCTTTTCCGCCAGTTCTTCATAATTTTCCTCAGATTTTTGATTGTAAACCTCCCATTTTTCCCTGCTCCAAATCTCAATACGGGTTCCTACCCCGACAATCACAATATCTTTATTTATTCCGGCGTATTCTCTTAAATGGGCAGAAAGAAGAATCCGCCCTTGTTTATCGATTTCATATTCCACCGCTCCGCCAAAGATAAAGCGGGCAAAAGCACGGGCATTACTATTTGTAAAGGGCAGCTGTTTTAATTTTTGTTCTAAAGCCACCCATTCGTTTCTGGTATAAACAAAGAGGCAGCCGTCCAAGCCCTTCGTGATCATCAGCCAATCGCCGACCGCGCCGCGGAATTTCACCGGCATACAAAAACGCCCTTTTTCATCTATCGTGTGCTGATACTCACCTGTGAACAACTGCCTCACCCCTCTCCTCAATTGATAACCATCGTCCCACTCTACACCACATTATACCACTTTGCTCCACCCTATACCACTATATTCGCTCTAAAAGTTAAATTTCCTTCCACTAGGTAAAAATAATTTTTGATAAATTGCAAAATTGATATACTGTTGCCATAAGTCCGAATAAAAAGGACAAAAAAAAGGAACCTCACAAGTTCCTTCACCCCTAACATCCTTCATCTTCTGTTCTAAAGTTTTAAAGAATCACCTACACCTTTGCTCCCATTTGCATTGAAATCTTCCGAGCGGCATCAATTACCGCTTTTATGGCAAATTCAAATGTAGTTTTATTGATTCTTACTTTAGGTGCCGAGATACTAACCGCCGCAATAACTTTATTCTCGTTATTCATAATCGGTGCGGCAATACAGTTTATTCCCAGGTTTAATTCCTCCTTATCCGTGGAATAACCATTATTTCTGATCATTTTTAATTCTTCTTTTAAAGCCGCCGGTTCAACAATCGTATTAGCCGTTTTCGATTCAAGATGCACTTCCGCTAAGTATTTGTCAATTAACTCTTCCGGTAAGTATGCCAGCAAAGCTTTGCCTAATCCTGTGCAATAAGCCGGATCTCTTCCCCCAATGGGGCAATCCATGCGTAAACTATTGTGACTGACACTTTTTTCGATATAGACAACCTCAAGCCTGTCGATAATCCCTAAGTTTACGGTTTCTCCAGTTATCTCCGCTAATTCCTGCATCACCGGTTTCGCAACATTACTGATATTTACTTTTTCAATCACTCTATTCCCAATCTCAAAGAGTTTAATGGAGAGTTTATACTTTTGATTCTCCGGATTCTGCTCCAAAAAACCGGCATATTTCATACTGGCTAAAAAGCGGTGTACCGTACTTTTAGTTATTTTTAGATAATTGCTCACATCAGTAACACTGGCTTCACCAAGTTCACTT
>CAZVLC010000016.1:0-12160 GCA_964627885.1 uncultured Peptococcaceae bacterium | reverse complement strand
AGCCATTTCCACGATACTAGCATCTTCTTCGCACCTCCTAAAACTGGCGTAAAAACCGCACATCATTTTCAAATAACATCCGCAAATCATTTATACCGTATTTCAACATGGCAACTCTTTCTACGCCCATGCCAAAGGCAAAACCAGTTACTTCTTCCGGATTATATCCGCCCATTTCCAGCACACGTGGATGCACCATCCCGGCACCGAGAATCTCCAGCCAGCCGGTCTGCCCGCAAGTGCGGCATCCAGCCCCTTTACACATAACACAAGAGATATCCACCTCTGCACTGGGTTCGGTAAAAGGGAAGTAACTGGGACGGAGTCTGATTTTCTGATCGGCGCCAAACATCTGCCGTGCAAAATTCAGTAAGATCCCTTTTAGATCACTGAAGCGGATATTATGATCAATCAGCAACCCCTCGACCTGGTGAAACATCGGCGAATGGGTGGCATCATCATCACGTCGATAGACTTTACCCGGTACAATAATCTTTACCGGCACATGCGGATGCGTTTTTTCCATCGTCCGGGCCTGGACCGGTGATGTATGGGTACGCAACAATACTTCAGGCGTCAGATAAAAAGAATCTTGCATATCTCTGGCCGGATGATCTTTGGGGATATTCAGAGCTTCAAAATTATAGTGATCCAGTTCAACTTCCGGGCCTTCCTCGATTGTAAAGCCCATCCCCATAAAAATTTCTTCAATCTCCTCAACCACGAGACTGAGCGGATGCTGTCTGCCCATTTCCGGGACAAGACCCGGCAAAGTGATGTCAATACTTTCGGCGAGCAATCTTTGCCTTAATTCCTTCTTTTTTAATGCTTCCGTAAGCTGTCCGATTTTCTGTTCCAAGCTATCCCTGATTTCATTGGCTAACTGTCCCATAACCGGACGTTCTTCGGCAGAAAGCTGTCCCATCCCGCGCAGGATCTGGGTTAATTCCCCTTTCTTTCCCAAGTATTTTACTTTAACTTCCGTTAATTCATCAAGTTGCTGGCAATTGGTCAGTTCATTTTCCGCCTTTTCTTTTAATAAGCGTAATTGTTCCTGCATATTTCCAAACCTCCTTAACCTAATCCTACCTGTATTTAATTATTTTTTACTCTTTTTTCTTCTTTTCGAATCACGATAAAATTATATAAAAAAGCCTTCGCCCCGATAAGGGACGAAAGCTCTTCTTCCGCGGTACCACCCTGCTTAATTCATAACGAATTCACTTGATACCTATAACGGAGGTAACCGGCCAGATCTAATCAAGAAAAAATGCTCTCATTGTTCAACCTGGCAACTCCCGGGTGAAACCGCTCTCGACATCTTATTAGGGGTTCTCAGTCAAAGCCCCCTTTCCTGTCTAAGATCTCTTACTGGCTCCCGTTCATCGTTATTCCGTCATGATTCTCTTATAAAGCAAATAAAACATAACCGAACCCGTTGCTAAAAATAAATTCCAACAAATATCACTTACAGATTGCACGGTTGTTCACCTCTCAGGCTATGTTCATGTATGCATTATACCATAAGCGCATAAGAAGTGACAACCTACTCGGCAACTATTTTGTGCATCTATTTTTACTACCCCTGAAGGAAATCAAAACAAAAATCAGATACCTAAAAGCTAAGGATTTAATTTAGGTAATAATTCAGCAACGATCAGTAAGCCATCCGGGTCTTCCAATATTTCTGCTAAAGATGTCGTTTCCACGATACGCATTTGTTGACCATGAGATAACAATACTTCCGCCTCCCGATTGTAATTACTTAAACTACCTAAACAAGCCCCGTTAACTCCCTTCGGAACTTTTAAAATCATTTGCACCCCATCATAATAGTACTCTAACGGGAAAAGACTTGCACTTAGAAAACCTTTTGTATTAATACTCTTTCCAACTAGTTTATGTGCCGGTAGATTAGCCAATTCTCCTAAAAATTTCTTGTTTGTTCCACGAAACAAAAGCATTTCCGGCAATACCGACTTTTGTATACTGCTGGCCACCAAATTATAATTATAAAAGTCTTTTCCCTTATATATTGTGAAAGGTTTTCGTAAAGCTGGATTAAAACCGACGGAAGTCTTCGTATACGCGTTAATTGCTGCTTGTTCCGTTTTTGACAAGGAACTTCTCCACTTTGCAAACGCAGATTCTCCCCACTGAATTAAGGTGTCGCGAATCTCATCCGCTGTATCAAAACCTTTAATCCAGGATAATTCAGCGCTAGCACCTTTTATGATACTATCACTTTTCTTAATTTCATCGAGACAAAACGGATAAGAAGAGTCGATTTTTGTTTTATAGATTCGCCTCGTACTACAACAAACCCGTGCTTTATATGTTGATGTTGATGTTGTTGTTCCAAAAGGAATCGCATCCGCAATCCCAAAACTGAGTTGCGGAATATGTAAAGCAGGTAGTTTCGTTAAGGTGTCCGCTAAAGTCGCACTCTTCATTTTGTTAATAAACCCAAAACATTTAGTCTGTCCACCCCCAAACAACAATGAGCCTGCAAATACTCCTACTTCTCCCTGCAATTTTCCCCACTCTAAAGGATCTTTTTGCGCTTGGAGCACCGTACTTTTCCCGCTTTCATATAGTACCTCAAGAAGCGGTAAGGGATTTAAGAGTACTGCTCCCATTGTTTCTGCCCCGGTAATAACCTTCCTTTTGTATTTCTGCGGTTCTTCTTTCACATTATAGGCAAACGTAATTGTCCGAGCCGGTAGTGTTGTCAACTTGACGGTCAATGCAGCTGTTCCCATTACAATATCCGTTGTCCCGTTAGCCGCCCCTATCAAAATACCCGTTTTTTGTAAACAAGATTTTTTGGTAACCATATACCACACATTCTCTTCACTTAATTTTGTCTTCTTTTCCAATAAGGAAAACCCGTTTTTGGCAAATCCTTCAATTAACCCCGTCGTTTTATGCATTTTTTGATCTACTTTAGAATTAGCATGATTAAGCAAGTTATCACTTCGTTCCACTTGAGAACTAAAATAATCTCGAATGTTCAATTCAATCCCGAAGGCTAAAGTAGGAAAAAACTGCATTACGAGAACTAGAAAGAGTCCACAACGGCAGAACCTTTTTGTACTGCTTTCTCGAATTTTGTTAATTTGTTGCAAAATATACCCCTCCCCGTGATCACCTCAAAAAATCACATAAAAGCACTGACGCAGTTAAAATCCCTTGATATATTATACACAATATTAATAACTATTCCGACTATTTAATTTCCAATCCAATATACACAACTTACGATTTAATTATCTAGCTTAGTCCCGTATCGTTCCGATCGTTCGCTGCCGCAGTACTTCATATACAAGAATCCCACAAGCTACTGCTGCATTCAGGGACTCTGCCCCTTCCGCTAAGGGTATCTTGACCAGCTCATCCAATTCCGCAGGCGCAACAGTAAGTAGCCCCTGGGCCTCGTTCCCGATTAAAAGTGCCACCTTTCTACTAAAGGAAATATCATAATGATGCCGGCTCGCGCCCAACTCCCCTGCCACCAATTGAAAATCCTGGGCCTTCGCCCACTGCCTGATTGTCGCCCATTCTACCTCTGCTCCGGCAAAAACGGGTACATGAAAAATCCCCCCCATCGTCGCCCGCACAGTCTTCCCGTTATAAGGATCAACCGTGCCCGGCAAACAAAAAATAGCATCAACACCCGCGGCCCAAGCAGTACGCCAGATCGTCCCCAAATTACCGGGATCCTGAATTCCGTCAAGAATAAGGATCAGCCCGTGGCGAAGCCTCAGTGCCGTAAAATCTTCTTGAACCTGCGTGGCCACTCCAACAATGCCCTGAGGGGATTCTGTCTCCGCCAAAACGCGCAAGACCTCCCGATTGACGTGATAGCAGACAACAGCATTTTCCGCTAAGCTATGCAAAAGCAGCCTCCCACGTTCCGTCTGCCCCAGTGTATCGTCGACAAAAGCCTCCGTTAACCGGCATGCCGCCAGCGCTTCCTCCACCAGTCTGATTCCCTCCACTAAAAAGAAGCCGGTTTTCTGGCGGTACTTCTTTTGCTGCAGTTTTACTCTTTCTTTGATTAAAGCATTCTGGCGAGATTCGATAATCTCCACACTACTCACCTGTCCTATCCGGAAATTTTGCTTAAAATGAGTAAAGATGACTCTTTGCCAGTCATCTTTACTCATCTCTATTCACGGGAAGTATCGCTCCCTAGTCTTAATTCCCTTTAGCGACTTCAACCAATTGGTTGAAAGCTTGCATATCATTAACAGCCATATCCGCTAAGACCTTACGGTTGATATTCACACCGGCCTTTTTCAAACCGGAAATAAACACACTGTAAGACATCCCGGAAAGTCGGGAAGCCGCATTAATTCTGGTGATCCACAATTTACGAAAATCGCCCTTACGATCTTTCCGATGAGCATAAGCGTAAGCTAATGACTTCATCACTTGTTGATTTGCCATTCTAAAGAGCTTAGATTTGGCACCACGATATCCCTTCGCTAATTTTAAAACTTTTTTATGTCTACTATGGGCTTTTGTCCCACCTTTTACCCTTGGCATAGTAATAACCTCCTTATATTCTGTACATAAAATTTACTTGTATGGAATGAATTTAATCACACGTTTGGCGTCAGCAGCACTCATCATTGCTGCCTTTCTAAGATTGCGTTTCCTTTTCGCGGTCTTTTTCGTTAAAATATGACTGGTGAAAGCATGGCTTCTTTTCACTTTACCTGTAGAGGTTAAATCAAAGCGTTTTGCTGCACCACGGTGTGTTTTCATTTTTGGCATAGGAATTGAATCCTCCTCTCATTTGATAGCTTTATTTTGCTTAACTTAACTTTGTTTCGGTGATAAGAACATAAACATATTTTTACCTTCTAATTTAGGGTCCTTTTCTACCACGGCATAATCACTGACTGTCAAGACCACTTTATCCAGCAGTTCTCTGCCTAATTCAGGATGAGACACTTCCCGTCCTCTGAACATAATCGTTACTTTGACCTTATCGCCATCTTCCAAAAAACGAATCGCGTTTTTCGTTTTCACTTGAAAATCATGTTCCTCAATATTGGGACGCAATTTTACCTCTTTGATGTTAATAATTCGCTGCTTTTTCCGGGCTTCTCTTTCCTTCTTGCTCTGCTCATATTTAAATCTCCCGTGATCCATGATTTTACACACTGGTGGATTGGCTCCCGGTGCAACCTCAACGAGGTCAAGTCCCTTGCCCATGGCAATAGTTAAGGCCTCTTTAGGCGACATAATCCCTAATTGTTCTCCCGTCTCACTAACCAGACGAATCTCTCTGCACCTAATCTCCTCATTAATCCGCAACTCTTCTTTACTGATAGTTCTACACCTCCATATTTTTAGCCTTACAAACAAAAAAGGCGGAATTTCACATCCGCCTTAAATTGCTTAACTTTCACAGAGAAATAAGCCAATTTTAACCTTACCGACTATTGCGCCGCAAGGTGAGAAGCGGACGGCTTCTACTTTCTTTTTTGTCTAATTACTTTGTTATTATAACAGTTTCACCTGACGCTGTCAATTTTTACTTACAAAATTATTGAGGGAAAATTCCCAGCACCATTTTTTAGCGTTTTAAACGAATTTCTTCATGCAACTGTTTCTTAAATTCGGCAAAATCTAGGCTCCCTCGGTCTCCGTCTTTTCTGGTACGCAAAGCCACCTTGCCACTTTCCATCTCTTTGTCTCCCACCACCAGCATATAAGGAACCTTCTCCATCTGGGCTTCCCTAATTTTATACCCGATCTTTTCGCTGCGCTCATCCACTTCCACCCGGATTCCTTCGGCAAAAAGCTCGTCCCCTAACTTCTTCGCAAACTCAAGCTGCCGCTCGGTAATTGGAATCACTTTAACCTGCACCGGGGCCAGCCAAGTCGGGAACGCCGCCGCATAATGCTCCGTCAAAATACCGATAAAGCGCTCAATACTGCCAAAAGCCACCCGGTGAATCATCACCGGCTGATGCTTCTGTCCATCCTCACCCACATAAGATATCCCAAATTTTGCCGGCATCTGAAAATCTAATTGAATGGTACCACATTGCCAAGTGCGGCCAAGCGAATCTTCGAGATGAAAGTCTATTTTGGGGCCGTAAAAAGCCCCGTCCCCTGGATTAATTTTATAATCCATTCCCTTTTCCTGCATCGCTCTTTCCAAGGCAGACGTTGCTGCTTCCCAATCTTCATCGGAACCCATGGAATTTTCCGGTCTTGTGGAAAGCTCCACATGATACGGGAAACCAAACAGTTTATATACAGAGTCAACCAGGTCAATAACCCCTTTTATTTCGTCAGTAATCTGTTCCGGCAAACAAAAAATATGTGCATCATCCTGCGTGAAGCTACGCACCCGCATTAAACCATGTAAGGCGCCCGATAACTCATGCCTATGCACCAACCCCAATTCGGCAATCCGAATCGGCAAATCACGGTAACTATGCAGCTCCGAACTGTAAACCAAAATTGCTCCAGGGCAATTCATCGGTTTAACCGCGTAATCTTGATCATCGATTTTGGTAGTATACATATTTTCCTGATAATGATTCCAGTGTCCGGAACGTTTCCAAAGCTCCTGATTTAAAATTATCGGCGTTTTAATTTCCTCATAATGCCATTCCCGGTGAATCTGTCGCCAGTAGTTTTCTAACTCATTACGCAACACCATCCCTTTCGGAAAGAAAAACGGAAATCCTGGACCTTCATCCATGGCAGCCGTATATAACTTCAACTCTTGCCCTAATTTACGGTGGTCTCTTTTCTTGGCCTCTTCCAAACGGAAAAGATACTCATCTAATTCAGCTTTTTTCGCAAAGGAGGTGCCATAAATCCTTTGCAACATCTTGTTCTTTTCATTACCGCGCCAATACGCTCCCGCTAAGTTCATTAATTTGATCGCTTTTATTTTGCCGGTACTAGGCACATGGGGGCCGGCACACAAGTCAATGAAGTCACCCTGTTGATAAGTAGAAATAGTCGCATCAGCCGGCAAATCCTCAATCAATTCTACTTTATATTTTTCGCCTTTATCGCCAAAAAGTGCCAAGGCTTCTTCCCGACTCAGCTCTTTTCTGACTAAGGGCAAATCTTCTTTAACGATTTTAGCCATTTCTGCTTCGATTCTTGCTAAATCATCCAGTGTAAAGGTTACTTCGGCATCAAAGTCGTAATAAAAGCCATCGGCAATGGACGGGCCAATCGCCAACTTAGTGCCCGGGAACAGCCGCTGTACCGCCTGGGCCAAAATATGCGAAGTCGTATGCCGATAAGCGTTTTTTCCTTCTTCTGTCTCAAAAGTGAAGATTTCCAAAGCCCCATCTTCCTCAACCTTAAATGATAAATCGACCACCTTGTCATTATACTTTGCAACTAACGCATTCCTTGCCAATCCCTTACTAATATCCTCCGCAATCTGTATTACGGTTAAGCCTGACTCATACTGCTTCACTGAACCATCCTTTAAAGAAATGTTCACCATACTTTTCATCCCTCCATATTTTAATCACTGCAAATACTTTTCTTGTGATAAAAAAAATAATCCCGTCCCTAAAAGAAGGGACGAGATTGATTTACCCGCGGTTCCACCCTGGTTGGAAGCTGAAAACAACTTCCCCCTTGTATCCCGTTAACGCCGGGCAACGTCTTCCCCTACTTTATACATAAGCTAATAAATGACAACCAACTTATTCTTTCAGGGAAAAAGCTCTCAGGTGGTCTCTTTACGTCCTGCCTGGTAATGCTTACAGCCTTGGCATTACCTCTCTGAAGGTGGTTTCAAGTAAAAAGGTGTCCTGTTCATGGCTATTGTTTATATTTTACAACTATAAATGAATATATGCAAGCGCATGCATCTTGTCAATTAATCTGATTTTCTTCATATCTGTAATTCTTCTCTGAAAATTATCCTTCCTCCAATAATTTTTTCAACTTTACTCTTCCGTGATAACACCGCTATAATTAACCTATACAAATTTGCCAAAAAGGAGTCGAAGAAAGTGCATTTTTATCTTGATTGTCTCCCTTGTATCTTAAAATATGCCGTCGCTGCCGTAAGATTATCAACTAATAATTTAGAATTACAAGAAAAAACCATGCGCCGTATTCTCCAGGAAACAGTGAAATTTGATTTTCAAAAGAGTGCCCCCTGTATGACCCGTTCAATTCAACGGATTATTCGAGAGGAATGCGCTTGTATCGATCCTTACAAAGAAATCAAACAACAATTCAACCAAGGGATGCTCCACCTGTACCCATATTTGGAAAAATCGGTGCAAGAAAGTGCTGACCCCTTTGAGCAGGCGATTCGTTATGCTGCCTCCGCCAATATTCTCGATTGCGGAATTCTGAGCGATATTAATGTTGAGCAAGCCCAACAAACATTAGAACAAAGTGTTAACATGCCCCTCCGCTTTAATACTGCTCAAGAGTTTGCAGAAGATATCCAAAAGGCCGAAAAAATTCTTTACCTTGCGGATAATGCCGGGGAAATCGTTGCTGATAAACTACTGCTTAGCCGGATGCCCCACGAAAAAGTAACCTTTGTGGTTAGAGGCTTGCCGATCAGCAACGATGCCGTTAGGGAGGATGCCGAAGCTGCCGGCATCACGGACCTGGTCAGAGTGATCGACAATGGCAGCGATTTACCGGGAACATACCTCCCGCTGTGCTCTCCGGCCTTCCAACAAGAATTTACTGAGGCCGACTTGATTATTGCCAAAGGGCAAGGAAACTTTGAAACGATGAACGACCTAACCGGAAAAAAGATCTATTTCATCTTCAAAGCCAAATGTCACGTGGTTGCTGATTATTTAGGCTGCTTAATCAGTGATATTGTCCTCAAAAGGCAATTCTAAAAGGAAATAGCTTTCACAACTTCTGCGCGACCTATAACGTGACAAGCGAAACCAGCCCTTGCCCCAAACCAATCAGAAGCCCTAACACACCCCCAAGCAATTCAATATGCTTTAATTCTGTTTTAGCTAGAAAATAAACTAACTCCTCCAGCTTGGCCATCTCAAGTGACAGCACATTATCCGCCACAATTTTCTTTATTTCCTGCCGGACCTCTTCCAGCTCTGTATCACCCAAAAAGCTGCGGGGATTTTGCATCAGCCTCTCGACTTCATTTCCTAAAGCCCTAGCTACAAAATCCGCCATCGAAACCTGAATCACACCGGGGATCACAAAAGGCAAGCGTAAAAAAACCTGCTCCTTTACATAGAACTCCACTTTCTCTCGTAAGCGTGTTTGGATATCCTTTCTGCTTAGACTGGCCATCAGATCGGTACCGGTAATCAATTCGGTACTGACTACCTCACCTAAGCCAAAGGCAATATCTTTTTGTTTTTTCGGAATTAAGCCCTGGATTTTCCACCCGAATAAGGGCACTCGATACTCCAAATACGGTCGAAAAAGAAGCTTGAGCGCTACTACATTAGTAATCCAACCAATCCCGGCACCGATTATTCCCATGAGAAACACATAAAAGATCGTATCCATCATTTTTCACTGTCACCTTACCTTCTCATCCTGCAAAATATCATAATCAGAACAAAGAAGCAAGCCATTTTTGGCTTGCTTCTACTCATGCCGATTTTTTATCAGAATTCACTCTTAATCCACTTAATTTTCTTTTCCACATTTGCTGCAGCCGGGGCAAGTGCTCACCCGCACACCAAAAACCAGCCGAATAGTCTTAATCGCATCGCCTATTTCTACTCCCGGTTCAATGTGCAAAACCAATTCTTGAGGAGCAAGAGTAATCAAGGCGCTGATTAAAAGGTCCTCATAATTTATCTCATCGCCCAGCATATCCATCATTAACCCTTCTAAAGATTCATGCCGCAACGGCTGATCTTGGTCATCCAAAAGAGCAAACTTTCCTTTCCTTTTAAAGACTATATGCACCTTCTGAACACGGGGGTCCTGAATTTCAACGAAATAGGTCAAAAGCCTAATGAATTCAGCATATTCCTTTTCCAGTAAAAATTCATCGACGGCGCAACTTACCATGCTTTCTAATTCCTTTTGATAATCCTTGAGACGGAAATTAACAAAACCTTCTAAAATAAGATCTTGCTGCAAATCTAAGTACTCAAGAATTTTTTCCATCACTTTTTCTTTTCTTTCCCGTTGACGGTAAATGTTTAACC
Organism: uncultured Peptococcaceae bacterium; assembly: GCA_964627885.1. Lineage (GTDB taxonomy): Bacteria > Bacillota > Peptococcia > DRI-13 > DTU073 > UBA3937. The sequence continues at coordinate 1,988 of CAZVLC010000016.1, read as the reverse complement.
CTTTAGGGTTCAATATCTCTTTGGTTTTTTGGAGAATTACCTGTTTTTCCTCCTCACTGTAGTAATAATAATCATCTCGCACAATCTTTTTGATAATAATTGTTTCCCACTCTTCCACAATCACTTCCGCTACGCAGTTTGCCACAATAGTCTTGAGCATTTGTAAAGAATCGCCTTTGCTGAATATACCTTTTTGCTCCGGAAGACAATCCATAAAAGTAAATTCCCCAATTTGGTCTATATCAATATTTATCGGTACTCCTTCCTTTTGCAGCAACCGTAATTCACTATTTAAACGTTCAAACAATAAACCCGGATTCGTATAAGTGCCAATTGAAATTGCCTCATGCAACCACCTCACTCCCTTCGTAAATATTATATGAGGCTTAATTATTTATATACGACAGAAGGGCATCCAACTTCTGCTGATGCCGGCCATCGGTAATAACCTCAAACAAGTCTTTTGTTTGCTTCATTCTTTGCCTGACCGTAGCGATCGTAAAATCAAGCGGATGTATGCCCATTTCTACCTCTTCCCAGGTTACAGGTGTAGAAACAGGGGCGCCCACGCGAGCCCTTACCGAATACGGAGCAGGGAGCGTTCTGCCGCGCCACAATTGGAGATAATCAAAATACAATAACTTCCCTCTTCTTTTGACAGAACGCTCTAAAGTAATCTTATCCGGGTATTTAGCTGCCAAATAATGAGCGATAAATTTATTAACCACTCTGGCTTGCTCATAGGTATATAACGGCGCCAAAGGAACGTAAATCTGCATGCCCGTTGCTCCTGAAGTCTTCGCCACGCTAACAAGCCCAAAATTATCTAACACTTCTCTCGTTCGCAAGGCAATTACTCTCACCAAAGCAAAATTGTCCTCATCCATCGGATCTAAATCGATGATTAATTCGGAGGGGAAATCTTCGTGGGTATATTGATTAAAAGGAACATGCAATTCAAGGGCAGCTTGATTAGCCACCCAGACCAAGGTTGGCACATCATTAAGTATAATCCACTCCTTCCCGCCCGTTTTACAGCGTGGAAGCCAGGCCGGCGCATATTCTGGTATCTCCTTCTGAAAAAATGACTTCCCGTCAATCCCATCGGGATAACGAATCATCGTCAGTAATCGATCCCGCGTGTAGAGCAAAAGAGAACCGGCTACCTCGATTAAATACTGAATATACTCCAGCTTCGTTATACTCGGTTGCTGCCAAAGCAGCTTCTGTGGATTGGTGATCTCCACCTTTTTGTCGTCTACCAGCACTGTAATTGACTCCATTGCATAGACACTCCATTTATAGAAGAGCAACAGCTGTTTCTACTATTATCCCCGTTAACCCGAGAAACACGACAGTAAATTGCTCCAGTGAAATAGATCATGAAACAAATGACTACAAACGCCATGACACAAAGTCACACAATAGCTCAAATTAGCCCCTCGATGGACAACAATAGGCGACCACAAATTGAATGTAAAATAAAAAAGATAGTGCCTGCGCACTATCAAAATAAACATATGATAAATATGGTGGGCGGTACTGGGCTCGAACCAGTGACCCCTACGATGTCAACGTAGTACTCTAACCAACTGAGCTAACCGCCCGCGAATTATATTATAAAATGACTTGCTCTGTTTGTCAAATTAAACAAACATAATAATTGACCAAAAAGAACCATTTGCAAATATTAACAAACCTTGCTATAATGAGTACATGTTCGCGAGGAGAGATTGTGGTGTAATGGTTGCACTCAGGCGGTGGCACCTGATTATGTGGGTTCGATTCCCTCCTTTCTCTCTAGAACGACTGCATCGGTAGATGCTAAAAACTTTTTCCTATAACCCTTAACAATAATAAGGGTTCTTTTTTTTATCTCCAACCTTCCTAAAATAAATAAAGGGTTTTTTCAATAAATGTAAAATACTTCCATAAATGATAATTTATTTTATTAGGGGGTTGGAAAAACAATGAGTTTTCTCTGGTTA
>CAZVLC010000015.1:0-12269 GCA_964627885.1 uncultured Peptococcaceae bacterium | reverse complement strand
AGAGCTTTCCCACTTTTCCCGCACGTTTTGTAAAATATTTTTAAACTCCAGTTCCTTTAATAAAGCGATCAATTGCTCATAATCAGGGTCCTTTTTCCGACACTCCCCTATCTCTATTTCCAACGGTGCATCAAGCACGATTGTTGCCAGTTTTTTACTTAATAGAGCTTGGTCGCGATAAGTATGGAGAAGCTCGCCCAGTTTTTTACCCTGAAAGTCTTCCCAATGCGCCAGCACCTGCTCCAAATTCGCATATTCCTTCACCAGCTTCACGGCTGTTTTTTCGCCCACTCCGGGAATGCCGGGAATATTATCGGAGGCATCGCCCATCAAACCTTTCACATCAATCATTTGTCCAGGGGTTAACCCATATTTCTCATTCAGTTGTTTTTCATCATAGAGCTCTATCTCCGTAATGCCTTTGCGCGTTAAATAGACCTTGGTTTGCGGTGAGATTAGCTGAAAAGCATCGCGGTCACCGGTCACCACCAGATTGACCATTCCTTCCTTCTCGCCCCGCCTGACTAAGGTCCCAATGAGGTCATCGGCTTCAAAGCCATCCATCTCGACAATGGCTACATTCATCACCCGCAATAGGTCTTTCAATACCGGAAACTGCGGACGTAGCTCATCGGGAGTCCCCTTTCTCGTCCCCTTGTATTCAGCATATAGCTCATGCCGAAAAACGACCTTCCCCTTGTCAAAAGCCACAACCAGATATTCGGGCTTTTCCTCTTCGATTACTCTGACCAGCATATTATAGAAACCATAGATGGCATTAGTGATAAAACCTTGCGAGTTCGAAAGCATCGGAATAGCATAAAAAGCTCTGTTGGCTAAACTGTTCCCGTCAATAATTAAAAATTTATCAGCCAAAATTTTCACCCCATCTTTTCTTCTTCCGTTTACCTGCATTAGGAAAGATATCTACAACCATTATACAAGAAACAGTGTACAGACAAAAGCTAATCTGCACACTGTTTCTTATTGTATCTTATCATACTTCTTACTTCTTATCTTTTTTTATCCTGTCTTTCGCGGATTTAAATAGATATTGCTCACTGCTTTTTCGTCCTATTCTACCCCTTGTTGTATTGCCATTTTTAGCTTTGCGACCTCTTCCTGCGCCAGATTGCGATAATAAGCAAACCTAACAAGGCCAGAACCACCAGATAGGGGATCGCCGCACTCAGGAAGACAACCAATTTACCTAAACCAACCAGAATATTATTAATCGCTTCAATAAATGCCGCTTTAGCCCGCTGCCCCACTCCCTTTAAGCCGCTGGCTGTAACCTGCTGAGTAGATACCGCCATTTGCTCCAGACCAATCGAAATCGTGGAGAAATCTGTTTGGTTATTAAGATAGCGCAATCTCCCTTCCGAAGACTCCAATTGTGTCCTCGTATTGGCCAGTTCATTTTCCACTGCCAATATTTCGTTTAGATTGCCTGACTTAGTAAGAATATCGAGCAACCTTTCTTCTTTGGTGCGCAGGGCCTTTAAACGGCCGGTGATGTCGATATATTCTTCCGTTACATCTTGAGAATAGATTTCCTTATATTTCATTTCTCCTAACGCGGGCATCCCCTCTAGGAAGTATTCAAATTGTGGCTGCGGAATTCTAACCTGCAGTGAACCGCGTTTTGTCCCTAAACGATCAATTGTATTCTCTGATTCATTAGCAATATAACCGTTTAAAGCATGAACCTTGGCCCTAATTTCGTCAAGAGCCTGGTCATAATCATCCACCGCTAGGTTAAGATTGGCATTCTTAATAATTTTTCGATCAAGTATTTCTGTTGCGGTCGTTTGTGCCGTATCCGCAGCTATTTTCCCATTTCCGGTAGCTTGATCAGCATCGCTCATAAGCTTTATGTCGTTTTGAGTTCCGGAATCAGTTACCTGCACATTCCTATCCACAGAATATGCCAATTCATCACTCATCTTTCCATTTTCGGAACCAATGCTTTCATAATTTTTGTAAAGTGACTGGTTGGAAAGAGAACTACTGAAACCGGCTGAGCCCGCGCTCTCCGGTGCGGCAATATCCGCGGCGTTTTTGCTTTGCATTACGCCCATGCGGGGCAAATTATCCAAAAGTACCGGGGAAATAAGGATAAGTAAAATTAGGGCGATAGTTACCGGCACTAACCCGGAATGACGTTTGGCTCCGGCTAATTTCTCTTTTAAACGCGCGAAAAATCCTTTACTCATAGGAGAACTCACCTCTCTTTTCTGTAATCCCTCCTCTAATTTCGCAAATAGCTCTGTCCGAAATCCTAGTGGAGGAATCATCTCATCGAGGGAGGAAAGCTGTTCAACAATCATCTGCAAATCCTGCAATTCTTCCTGACAAGCCGGGCAGTCTGCCAGATGTTCTTCCAGGCGGGCCCGTTCACTTGCTTCCAATTCATTATCTAAATAGACCGATAGATTCTCTTGTACTTCTTTACAGTTCATTTCCATCCCTCCTTTCATATTGATAGACGCCTTTTAGGTGATTTTTGTTCCCGCTGGTGAATCTGTTCCTGAAGCGACAGAATCTTCTCTTTTAGAAAGCTCCTTGCTCGGCTAATTCGTGACTTGACTGTCCCTAAGGAACATTCTAACTGTTCGGCAATTTCTTCATAAGACAAGCCTTGTATATCCCGTAAAATTATCGCCACGCGATACTCTGGGGTTAAGGTGTCAATCAAGGCCTGCAATTCCCGTTGTAATTCGTGCTTTTCATATAACTCAGCCGGCCCCGGCTCATCGACTGGAACCTGCTTTTTCACTTCTTGCTCGCCAAAACTTATTTCCTCATCCAAGTAATCAACCGGAGTGCGATAACGTTTTTTAAGCTCATCACGACAAACATTAGCCGCTATTCGGCAAAGCCAAGTTGAAAAGGAAGAATCCCCACGAAAACCTTTTATCGCTTGAAATGCTCTCAGAAATGCTTCTTGAGCCAGATCATTTGCGTCATGATAATTGCCTGTCATTCGGTAAGCCAGCGTATAAATTTTCCGTTCATAACGACAGACCAACTCTTCAAAAGCTTGAAGATCACCGGCTTGACTCTTGTCCACCAGTTCCTCATCCTTGTACACGACATTGCCTCCCTTCAAAAATTACTGTCCCATCTACCTATTTTACCATATCAAAGATAATTTTTGGGGAAAAGGTTGTTCCCACGAAAAAGGATATCTTACAGAAAAAAGGGGAAAATATCCCTAGAAAGGAGGCTGGTCATTAGACAGACACAACCAAAAGTTCTCATAAAACAAATAACAAATGTGATTAAACAAGGAGGTCAGTATTAATGACTGATAATCTGAACACAAGAAATGCCGGTAAAAATTATCAACAAAAAGCGAACCAAAATCAACAAAAAGCTAGCCAATTCCAGCAGGAGGCTGCCGAAGAACTGACTAAAGCCAATAAGAATTTGCAAAAGGCTTATGTTACCCAACCGCTTGGCCAAAATAATTATGCCCAGAATAATTATGCACAAGATAATAACGCCGGATTCAATAACAATCAATACCAGCAAGAAACCTCCGGCAATATTGTGCCTGATCTGAGCGAAGAAGCAGCTTTTAAAACTTTTAAAGCAAATAAAAAAAGCCAGCCCAAAAATCAATAAACAATAAGCAATAGGCTAAGTAAATGCGGAGAGAAAGATGCACTATCTTTCTCTCTTTCTTATCCAAACAATTTTTCTCTACAACTTAGTGGAACTTTCTTGCAAATTATTTTTGTGGGTCTTGTGGTCTTAAGGGTTTTGTGGTACTTTTATGCAAATCGGTTTTCCTTGTTGACAGTACGTGATATCTTTGATAAAATAATTTTTGCATTCAAAATAAGCCGCGGTGGCGGAATTGGCAGACGCAGTAGACTCAAAATCTACCGCTCGCAAGGGCGTGGGGGTTCAAGTCCCTTCCGCGGCACCAAACCAAAAAACGAAACGGTTTTAAGATTCAATATCTTAAAACCGTTTTTTTATAGCTTGTAACACATTTTTATATTGCTGCATATCTTGTACTATCACCATAAAACCAAGAAACACAATAAAGGAGGCAATTATGATGTCTTGGGCTTATAATTTCAGTTGTTTAAAAAACAACCTTGTTAAATCAGATGGAAAAGTAAATACAGTTACCGATAGTAGAAAAGGATATGCTGCCCCGGTTGATTCAGCAAAAACAGCAAAAGCGAAATGTGTTAACGTCACGGCCAATAATTTAGCCGATTGTGTTAATGAACCTGTCCCCATCGACGCTTTGTTGACAGGAGCAGTAGTAAAGGTACCAATTGTTCTGGCAGAATTAAATCTCCAAATCAACGTTGATGCAATAATCGACCTGCCGGAACCGGCTCTGGAATTAAAAGATGTGGGGAAAAACTTAAAAATAACGCAATGTTTGCTTTTACAGGATACCAATATGCTCTTTGTCAAAGGCTTTGTGCGTAAGAATCTTGACTACTCCACCAGAGGCAACTGCTTTAACAAAGAGGGCGTCTGCGGTGATATTCGCCACTGTACTGTCGATGTTCCTTTTAATTGCACTACGCCGGTCTTCTTTAACGGAATTGAACCTCTTATGCCCATCAGCGGTACGGCCGAGGAATTTGCTTACTTCAGGTCCAAAGATATTAGAGGTCCTGAGTTCTCCGAAAAATCCAAGCTTCTCTCCAGTGATATCACCGAGTTCAACCAAATCAGTACCGAATTTTTCAATGAACTGCCCTTCTGTGAACTGATCTCCAGCCGGATCATTGAATTCAACGAATATCTGAATCCTACCGCACCACATTCCATCATCATCCCCTTTGAAGAAAAAGAATTCTGCAGCATCGAAGAAAAAATGGTTATTTTCTTAACAGTAAAGGTTTTGCAAAACCGTCAACTTGCTGTCCCTCCATTAGCTGGTGGATTCGATTGCAACAAACAACAATAGGTTTATTCAAAGAAACAGTCGGAAGAAAACTTCCGGCTGTTTCTTTGAAAACAATTTTTACTTTTTACTTTTTACTTCTTTAATGAGCCTAAAAAACCCCGTACCAAGGCACGACCTATTTGAGTGCCGATGGAAGACATCGCCGATTTCGCAAATTTCTCCAAGGGCGAATCAGAGTTTCTTCTTTTCCGGCTGCTTCTGTCAGTATCATTACGCTGATTACTTTTTGACTTTTCCGCTCTGTCTTCCGAATTATCCGGCGCGGCGGCTTCATTAATCCGACTCAATAATTCATAAGCCGACTCCCGGTCAATCATCCGATCATAAACATCACGCAAAGAAGACTGTGCGATCAGCACATTTCGTTCTGGCTCAGGAATCGCCCCGATTTGACTGCGTGGAGGTACAATAAACGCTCTCTCCACCATGGCCGGTCGCCCTTCCTCATCTAAAAATGACACTAAAGCTTCCCCGACCCCTAAAGCAGTAATAGCCTCCGTTACATTTAGCGTTGGGTTAGCCCGAAAAGTTTCCGCGGCTGCTTTTACCGCCTTTTGATCACGCGGTGTAAAGGCTCTTAAAGCGTGTTGTACCCTATTCCCAAGCTGTCCAAGCACTTCCTCCGGAATATCAAGCGGATTCTGGGTTACGAAAAATACCCCTACCCCTTTTGACCTGATCAGCCGGACTACCTGTTCAATTTTATCCAGTAACACCTTAGGCGCTTCGTCGAAGAGCAAATGGGCTTCATCAAAGAAAAAAACTAACTTCGGTTGAGGTATATCCCCCGCCTCCGGCAATACCTCAAATAACTCCGCTAATAACCAAAGTAAAAAGGTCGCATATAGGGTAGGTGATTGATATAACTTGTTTGCCGCCAAAATATTAATATGCCCTCGCCCGTCCGCATCAGTCTTTAGAATATCCAGGATATTCAAGGCCGGCTCCCCGAAAAGATAATTTCCGCCTTGTTCCTCCAAGCTAAGCAAGGCTCTTTGAATAATCCCCACACTTTGTTTGGAGATAGTCCCATACTCCGTAGTAAACTCTTGAGCCTTTTCACCGACATAATTCAGCATTGCTTTTAAATCCTTCAAGTCAAGCAATAACATACCCCGGTCATCCGCAATTCTAAAGACTAGATTCAGCACCCCACTCTGTATTTCGTTGAGGTTCAGTAACCGGGCTAATAAAAGCGGTCCCATCTCCGAAATGGTTGTCCGCACCGCATGTCCCTGTCGGCCGTAAACATCCCAAAAAACCACAGGGAACCGATCATAAGCAAATGTGTCCGCATCTAAACCCAGTTTTGTCAGGCATTTTTCCACATGCGGGTTTCCTGCCCCGGATTTGCTGAGCCCGGATAGATCACCTTTTACATCAGCTAAAAATACCGGTACTCCGTATGAGCTTAAGGACTCTGCTAATACCTGCAAAGTAACCGTTTTCCCGGTCCCGGTTGCTCCGGCAATTAGGCCATGGCGATTCGCCATTTTTGCCAACAAATAAATCTCCCGGTCGTTTTTGGCCACCAACAGCCGCCGTAATGTATTACCCATTTTTTCCTCCCTATAAGACATATTTCTTACCCTATATTTCTATTCCACACAGAACTATTTTTTCCTACCGAAATTGAATAGGTTTAGCCAATTTGGACAAAATATCTTTTGAATACATAATAAAGAAAGAAGGATGGATAAATGAACCAACAACATATTCATTGTATTATTAAGGACTGCCATTATTATGGTCAAGGCAATAAATGCCAGGCAAAAGAAATCCTTGTCGCCACGGACCAGTTTGGGGAAAATGAAGCAGACAATGTTGACTGTGAAATGGCGGCCGAATTAACTCCGCAGGAAGCCGGTTCTTGTATGGGGACCTGCTGCAAAACTTATGTTCCGACAGGATCGAATAAGGTTACCGCTGATAAAGTAAAAAAGTTATAGTGAGCTAATCGGCCAGATATATCAAAAAGGAGCTTTTGTGCAAGAATAAATTCGTACAGTAGCTCCTTTTTAGCATGTTAAAATGCAGTGAAAAATGTGATAGAATAATACCGGGAACAAAAAAGTAACAAAGTACGTCAGATGTAAAAGGTATGAGTCCCTAATATCGTTATCTTTTAAAAAGGAAGGTGATTAAATGACTAAACGCTTACGCACACTCTCCGCAATCTTAGTATTGCTCCTTCTCTCTGCACTGTCGATGGGCTGTGACTTCTTTAAGAAAGAGCCGAAAACCACTCCGCCGACACAGACCCCCTCTGAGAACCAAAATGTCGAGAACACCCAAAATACCGAAGATAAAGATAAGGTACAAACGGGTACGGGTACCGGCATTTATCAGGGACAAATAGACAACAACTCTGTGGAGATTGAAGTGCGCGAAGGAGCAGAAAAAATCCCTACCGCATTCCAACTATCCGGGGAAGTGAAAGAGAAATTTGCTGAATATGATTTAAAGACCGGTGACAATGTCTCTTTCTCGTATGAGACTCCTGAAGTAGGGCAACCTATTCTTACGGAAATTTCTAAATAAGAATAGACGTAAGCTTCTCTTACGTCTATTCTTTAATCTTATTTTTCTTTTTCTTTTCCCTAACCAAACAAAACGGAGGTAAAAAAATGCACTATAGAAACTACATAATAAACCGAACTAACATATTATTCTTCATCTGTATTCTCGCTATTTCGCTCCTTTTTTTTGTGAACCCGGCCTCAGCTCAAACTACCCTTAACTCAGAAGCCGAGAGCATTCCCGTCATGATTGACGGATTGCCTTTATCTTTTGATGTTCCTCCGGTTATTAAGGATGGAAGAACTCTCGTTCCTTTTCGGGCAATCGCGGAAGGCCTGCAGATTCAAGTCGACTGGAATGAGGCAACCCAAACAGTGCAAGGTAAAAGCTCAACGTCTACCCTTCTTTTAAATATTGGCAATCATACTGCTTTTCTGAACGGACAAGCCATTTATCTTGATGTACCACCGGAAATTAATAATGGGCGAACGCTTATTCCTTTGAGAGTATTCAGCGAAACATTAGGTTTTCAAGTAGATTGGCTTGACTATGAACGAACGATTAAAATCTGGTCTCCTCCATCACACATGCCGGTTACCGGTTTTTATGCTTTAGGGAGTAACGACACAAGCAGTTGGAAAAACCTTTTTTTGAAAGATTACCCAGAGGCAGAAGAAGGAAATACGAAAATTGTCAATAAACTAGCTTTAGGGTGGTACTCCCTTGATGAAAACGGTATTCTTCTCACGAAAAGCACTACCGGTTGGCAAAGACCCTCAGGGTGGGAGACAGTTTTAGAGACAGCCCGCCGCTATAAATTAAAAACAGAAATGGTTGTACATATGACTGATAAAAACAGCAGCCTCAGAAGCCTTATCGCTAATCCGTCTGCCACTAATAAAGCCATTGAGAATATTACCACAGAAGTATCTCTTTATGACGGAGTAAATCTCGATTTGGAAGGATTAGGCTGGCAAGAACAGGGTGATACTCTGGTCCAAACCAGAAATGACTTTACGAATTTTGTCAATCATCTTTATCAAAAACTACAGGAAAAACAGGTTGGCTTGACCTTAACCTTGCATGCCCCCAACAGCGCCTACCCAGGGTATGATTACCAAAGTCTCGGGAATTGCTGTGATGAAATCATTATTATGGCCTATGATTATGGTCCCAAACCGGAGCCTCTTCAGCTTGTCACTGCAGCAGTCGAGGAAGCATTAAAGACAGTACCCGCCGAAAAACTGCTTCTCGGTATTTCTGCTCCCAGTGAGACACCCGATAGCCTTACCCAAAAAGTGGGGATCGCAAAACGTTATGACCTCAAAGGAGTCGCTCTGTGGCGCCTCGGACTTATCTCTCCGGAAATGTGGGATGTTTTAGAGCGAAGATAAAAATCATCGAAAGGAGGTAAACAACCAATGAATTTAGCTTTCAGTCGTTTACCAGTCATGATTATCTTGATCGTTGCTGTATTCTTGCTAATTGCGGCAATCTTTCAATGGCTTTGGAATATTACAATGCCCGATGTTTTTAATCAAAAAACAATCAATTATGGACAGGCTTTCCGTATACTGCTGATTGCCTGGTTACTTTTTGGTAGTGTTAATCTTGGATAATTAAGGTTATACTAATAAGCGCCGACATACATGTCGGCGCTTTGTTATTACTAAGTGAAAGATTGGAGCCATTAATTATGAATAAAATAGATGAAGCCTTAGAAATGAACCATCGAGAATTACGGGACAAATATCACCGTTACGTTAATCCCAGCCTGGTGGAAGTGCTCGGCTTGCTAAATTTTGATAAGCTTTTTCTAAAAGCGGAAGGCATCCACCTTTGGGATGAAAAAGAAAAGCAATACGTGGACTTTTTGGGAGGTTATGGCGCATTAAATCTCGGCCATAATCCGCCGGAAGTCCTCGCCGCCATCAATAAAGTAATGGAACGACCCAATATCCTGCAAGCAGCTTTAAACCCCTTAACCGCAGCACTGGCTGCTAATCTGGCTACAGTATCTCCGGGTGATTTGAGCCGGGTCTTTTTCTGTAACAGCGGCACCGAAGCAGTAGAAGGTGCCCTTAAGCTAGCCAAAGCTGCTCAACCGCAAAAGAAAAAAATTGTCTACTGTCAAAATTCCTTCCATGGGAAAAGTTTTGGTTCTCTTTCGGTAACCGGTAGAGAGAAATACCAGCTTCCTTTTCGGCCCCTTTTACCCGATTGCGTAATGGTGCCTTTCGGTGATTTATCCGCACTTGAGAAAGTGCTCGCTTCTTCCGATGTAGCCGCCTTGATCATCGAACCGATTCAAGGCGAAGGCGGCATTAATCTCCCCCCTGAGGGCTACCTGCGCGCAGTAAGAGAACTCTGCACGCAAACAGAGTGTTTATTAATTCTGGATGAAGTTCAAACAGGTCTGGGACGAACCGGTACGTTATTTGCGTCCGAGTATGAACAAATTGTCCCGGATATCCTTTGCCTCGCTAAATCATTAGGTGGCGGTGTAATGCCTATCGGGGCGTATATCACCCGCCCCGCTCTTTGGGATAAAGTATATTTTGGAAAAGATAAATATGCTTTACATACGTCTACCTTCGGCGGAAACTCTCTCGCTATGGCTGCCGGGCTTGCTGCTCTCGAGACGATCCTCACAAAAGAATTGCCCACACAAGCCCGGGAGAAGGGCCAGTACCTCTTGGAGAAGCTTCACCGGCTCCAAAAGAAACATAAGATCATTAAAGAAGTCCGCGGCCGTGGTTTGCTGATTGGCCTGGAGTTTCATCAACCGGTGCATGGACTGCTGGATAAGCTTTCCGGCGGAATGATTAATAAACTGGCCAATGAATACTTTGCCTCCCTCGTTGCGGGTGAACTAATCAACAAATATGGGATTATCACCGCTTACACCCTGAACAATCCTAATGTAATCCGGTTAGAACCTCCCCTGATTATTGATTATGCTTCGCTGGATCTAGTAGTTAACGCCCTGGATGAAATCTTATCGCGGAATTTTGCCGGCATTACTTTGGATAGTCTTCGTACGATCCTCAACAGCAAATTGAGTAATACCATTTAGTTATTCATTCCGAATAGCGTTAATTGGGCTAAGACGAACTGCCCGATACGCCGGATATAACCCGGCCAGCACCCCGATTAAAATAGCAAAAACAACCGCAAAGGCCGCTAAATAAGGCGGAATTAAGGAGATATTGGTGACCTCCTCCATCGCCATCCCACTGTTAAGGTATTTTCCGGCAATATGATTAATTATTTGGGAAACCCCAAGGCTTAAACCAAGCCCACACAATCCACCGATAAAGCCAATCATGCCGGCCTCAACCAGGAAAAGAGAGTGAATATCCGAAAAAGTAGCGCCAATCACTTTCATAATCCCTATTTCTTTTGTTCTTTCGTAAATAGACATAATCATCGTATTAGTAATGCCAATCGCCGCTACCAACAGCGTAATCGCCCCGATGCCCCCTAAAATAGCCTGCACTGTCCGGGAAGATTTTTCAATCCCCTCCAACTGATCGGCAATAGACCATCCGCTGTATCCCAAATCTTTTAGAGCTTGGGATACTTCGCTTGTTTGCTCCACATTGGCAGTCCGGACCATAATATAGCTATAATCATTCGTCGTGTCCTCGTCATTCCTACGAGAAACGGATGTTACTGTTCTCCTCACGCCGTTTCCGCCGGACATCATGACTTTTTCCTTAATTTCCCGTGCAGAAGACATCCCGCCGCCCTGCGCCGAACCACTCATCATATACTGACGCATCCGTTTTATTTCTTCAATAGGCGCAAAAGCTTGATAGGCGTGTTCCTTCTGGTCTCCTTCCAAAACGCCGACAACCATTAAATTATAGTTTCGCTTTTTCCCTGCACTATTCTGCATCAGTAAGGTTAACCGTTGGTCCATTATCTCGCTGGGATCTTTCTGCTTCTCTGAACGAGGGCCCCGCATCATCCCCCTTTCCATCATCCGCCGTTCACTTTCAGAAGAGAATTGATTGATCACTTGACTTCCTACGACGATGACGTTTTTGTCCCCAGCCTCCATTAGGCGGCCATGGGTGGCAGTATACTCCAATTGTCCCATGATGGCCGGCTCAATCCCGATAAGTTGTACACAACCTCTATTCTGCCCAAAACGGGCTTCACTCCCCAGTTCATAAGCAGGAGCCACGGCAAGTACTCCTTCGACCCCTTGGATCTCTGCTACTGCTTCATCATTCAGCCGTTTGGCTTCGCCCACAGGATTCCCCTCATCGTCAAATACCATCCCCTGTTGAATGCGAATCATCGTCAGACTGCCCCATCTTTCCATATTCTTTCGCTGACTTTCATCCAACCCTATACCTAAAGAAAGCATTACTACAATGGAGGTTGTTCCGATTAAAACCCCCAGAACGGTCAGAATTGTCCGCAGCTTTCTGCGCCATAAATTTTGCCTGGCCAGTTTGACCAAATCAAGCTTATTCATTGAATAATTCCTCACTCGCTCTTTTTCTTCTCACTCGAAAGATATAGACCGCTTCCAGCAGAATGACGAGTATCAATAAGATAGTTAAACCCTTCGTCTTCACCAGATTCATAAATCCCCCCCCAGCTCCCGGCTTACCGTCCATCGGCATTCCCGGCTTACCGGGCATATCCGGACCCATCCCGCCTTCCATGCCTTCCGGAGGCATTTGCTGAGCCATAATTTCGATTGTAAAAGGTTCTTCAAGCCTGACATTTTTATTATTATTATCTATATAATTAAAAACTAGCTTTCCCTCTATCTTCCCTTCTTTCT
>CAZVLC010000014.1:0-12632 GCA_964627885.1 uncultured Peptococcaceae bacterium | reverse complement strand
CTGAAGGCAAAGCATGAGGATTTTCGAGGCTTGTAAATAATTCTGTAGTCAGGGAAAATAAATTTGACGGGTTCTGCAAGTTTAGCTATAATTAAAAGCGGAGAAAATCCTGTGACCTTTAAGCCGATCCTGTGAGATCAGCAAGGCGGGTTAGGATGATTTTATTGGTGAATGAGGCTCTATAAAAACAGTCCCTTGAAATTAGTCCGGTGAGACTAATAAGGGGTATAAAAATTAAGGATAATACGGAAGCTTATTATACCTCCTGCTCATGGGCAGGAGGTTTTATTTTTTTTATTATAACGCATCAGTAGAAAATTTTTCGATTGTAGAAAGACTTCCTACCTCTGCGCGTTTCAACGAGGCGGGAGATATGCTCACCGCCTGTTGGACAACGAAAGTGGTACCCGCCACTTGTAGAAGTGGGGGACATCTTTTCGCCTTGTTATAAGTCGAGTATGAATTGTGTAGCCAATTTTAAATAGGGAGGCAAAGAAGAATGGGGATTAAGGCCAAAGATCTTTTAACCATGGATCAGCTTGACCGGGAGCAAATTGAACTTATTCTGGATACTGCCCAAGAAATGAAAACCATCATCAAGAGGGATATTAAAAAAGTCCCTACTTTACGCGGGAAGACAGTATTAACCCTATTTTATGAACCAAGTACACGGACCCGTACTTCCTTTGAACTGGCTGGGAAATATATGAGCGCCGATATGGTGAATATTAATACTTCGGCCAGCAGTGTGGTTAAAGGGGAAAGCCTGAAAGATACCGGTAGAACCTTGGAAGCGATGGGTGTGGATATTGTGGTGATCCGGCATAGTATGGCGGGGGCACCTCAGATGCTGGGTCAATATTTGCAGTCGCGGGTAATTAACGCGGGAGACGGATTCCATCAGCATCCAACGCAAGCTTTATTGGACATGCTAACGATTAAAGAGCATTTAGGTAGTTTCGCCGGCCTGAAGGTGGTCATAATTGGGGACATCCTGCATAGCAGAGTAGCCCGCTCCAATTTAACCGGGCTGACGACAATGGGAGCAGAGGTGTGTTTCTGTGGACCGCCTACTTTGTTGCCGCCGGGGTTAGAACGGCCGGGTGTTAAGGTAACCTATGACATGGAGGAGGCTGTGTCCCAGGCCGATGTAGTAATGATGCTAAGGATTCAGCTTGAAAGGCAAAAAGCCGGCTATTTTCCATCACTGCGTGAATACAGTCAATTATATGGACTGAACAAAAAACGGTTGTCTCTGGCCAAAAAAGAATGTCTGGTGGTACATCCGGGACCGATCAACCGGGGCGTGGAGATTTCAGGGGAAGTAGCTGATAGTCTGCAATCTTGCATTAATGAGCAGGTCACCAACGGGGTGGCCGTAAGAATGGCTTTGCTCTATTTGATGCTAGGACAAAAGGAGGAATAAGGCAATGCGAATTCTTTTAAAAGGTGGGCTGGTTCTTGATCCCAAGACAGGACTGGAAAAGAATTGGGATGTGCGAGTTATCGGCGGGAAGATTAGTGAACTGGGCCCGAATCTGGTGCCGGAGGTTGCCGAAGAAGTCATTGATGTCACAGGGAAGATTGTCGCTCCCGGTTTAATTGATATGCATGTTCATTTGCGGGAACCGGGAGGGGAAGCCCATGAGACGATTCTCACCGGGTGCCGGGCAGCGGTAGCCGGAGGTTTTACGGCGATTGCGGCGATGCCTAATACACAGCCTTGCGCCGATAACGAAGCGGTGATTGAATTAATAAAGAATCGGGCTCGGCAGGCGGGCTTGGCACGGGTATACCCCATCGGGGCCATCAGTAAAGGACGACAGGGGAAAGAGATTGCCGAGATTGGTTCGCTTTGTCAGGCGGGAGCGGTGGCTGTTTCCGATGATGGAAATCCCGTCAGCAGCAGCGAAGTAATGCGGAGAGCTTTAGAATACACGAAATTGTTCGGGATTCCCGTGATTGCCCATTGCGAAGACCGGGAGCTGGTGGCTGATGGATTAATGCATGAAGGAGAATGGTCAACTGCTTTGGGGCTAAGGGGAATCCCGGCTCAGGCTGAAGAAGTAATGGTGGCTCGCGATATTTTATTAGCGCGTTTAACCGGGGGTAGGCTACACCTGGCGCACGTTAGTACCGCCGGCAGTGTCGCGTTACTGCGCTTTGCAGCCGAACAAGGCATTGCCGTAACAGCGGAAGCAACGCCACATCATCTTTATCTCACCGATGAGGCGGTGCAGAGTTACGATACCAACACAAAAGTGAATCCGCCCTTGCGGAGCCGGGAAGATGTGCAAGCACTGCGAGAGGCTGTACGTTCTGGGCTAATTCAGTGTATCTCTACCGATCATGCGCCTTGGTCGCCGGAAGAGAAAGAGCAAGAATATAACCGGGCTCCTAACGGTATTATAGGATTGGAAACAGCTGTGCCGATCGTATGGGATACTTTAGTTGTGAAAGAAAAAATGCGTCCGTTGGATATACTGGCTCGTTGGACAATAGGTCCGGCGCAGGTGCTGCATTTGGACAAAGGGTATTTAGCCGTAGGCGGTTCAGCCGATTTGACCGTGCTTGATCCTACTTTAAAAAAGAAGGTACAGGCGGAGACATTCTATTCAAACGGGAGAAATACTCCGGTTAATGGGCAGGTTTTCCAAGGTTGGCCGGTGTTGACGGTTGTTGAAGGGAAGATTGTGATGCGGGATGGAATTGTTTCGGAATAGAGTGCTGAATGGAGACAGAATAGTGACGGAATAGTGAAGGGGGAAAAGAATTGAAGGCCTATTTATGTTTGCAGGATGGGACAATTTTTGCGGGTGAATCAATTGGACTTACTGGTGAAGCCAGTGGGGAAGTGTGTTTTAATACCAATATTACAGGGTATCAGGAGCTTCTTACAGATCCGGCCTGCGCAGGGCAAATCATGGTTTTTACTTACCCTTTGGTTGGTAACTACGGTATTAATCCGCTTGATGCGCAATCGGCGAAGGTGCAAGCCAAGGGTATTGTGATTAAGGAATTGGCGCATTACGCCAGTAATTATCGTTCCCGGCAAAGTTTGCATAGCTATCTGGTGGAAGAAGGAATAGTTGGAATCAAGGATATTGATACCCGAACCTTGACCAAACACTTGCGTGATCACGGAACGATGATGGGACTAATCAGTACCGAAGAGGATGCCGCTTTATTGAGACAAAAAGCGCAGGCCTTAAGGCCACTGGCGGGAGCACAGTTGGTGCAAACGGTTTCGACCAGGGAAAAGCAAATTTTTCCCGGCGGACAATATCCCGTGGTTGTGCTGGATTTTGGAATTAAAAAAGGAATTATTGAGGCTTTGCGTGCGGCGGATTGTCAGGTGAACCTGGTCTGCGCGGAAACATCAGCTGAGGAAATTCTAGCTTTCAATCCTTGGGGCGTCTTCTTATCCAGCGGACCTGGAGATCCTCGTGATGTCGCCTCTGTGCTTCCGGTGATTCAGGAAGTCATGCGGCAGGGAATCCCGCTCATGGGGGTTAGCCTGGGGCATCTGCTGCTAGGCATGGCTTTAGGAGGAAACGTTTACGCTTTAAAGCACGGGCACCGGGGTGAATATCCGGTCAAAGATTTACAAAGCAATCGTATTTTCATTACGGCGCAGAACCATGGCTATGTATTAGAGCAAGAAAGCCTCGCTGCGAATGATCACGTAGAGATTACGCATCTTAATCTGCATGATCAAACAGTAGAAGGTTTGCGGCATAGACCAAGCGGTTCTTTTTCTGTGCAGTTCAATCCCGAAGCTAATCCCGGCCCGCGGGAAACGGGAATGCTCTTTACACAGTTTGTCAAATTAATGGAAGAAAGACAGCAGGACAAAAGGGGAGGAAGATAAATGCCAAAGGATAACGGCTTGCAAAAGGTTTTGGTGATCGGTTCCGGTCCTATTGTGATTGGCCAGGCGGCTGAGTTTGATTATGCCGGGACACAAGCTTGTCAAGCTTTAAAGGAAGAAGGGATTGAGGTTGTACTGGTCAACTCGAACCCGGCAACCATCATGACCGATGCGCATATGGCGGCTAGAGTATATTTAGAGCCGCTTACACCGGAGGTTGTAGAAGCAATCATTAAAAAAGAAAAGCCACAGGGCATGTTGGCGACCTTAGGCGGTCAGGTTGGGCTGAATATGGCCATGACGTTGGCCAAAAATGGTGTTTTGGAGCGGGAAGGCGTCAGTTTATTGGGGACTTCTTTACGGGCCATTGAAAAAGCCGAAGACCGGGAATTTTTTAAAGAGACGATGAAGGAAATCGGGGAGCCGGTTCCGGAAAGTGATATAGTGGGAAGCGTTGCGGAAGCTTTGGCTTTCGCCGAGAAAATCGGTTATCCGATTATTGTGCGTCCGGGGTATACGCTGGGTGGCACCGGCGGTGGTGTGGCTGAAAATGCCGAGCAATTAGGCGAAATCGCCTCGCGGGGCTTAAAATACAGTATGAACCGGCAGCTTTTAATTGAAAAAAGCGTGGCCGGTTGGAAGGAAATTGAGTTTGAGGTAATGCGGGATGCCAATGATAACTGTATTACCATCTGTTCAATGGAGAATATCGACCCGGTGGGGATCCATACCGGGGACAGTATTGTGGTTGCTCCAACCCAGACCTTATCTGATCCGGATTTTCAACTGCTTCGGAATAGTGCTTTAAAGATTATTAGAGCTTTGGGGATTGAAGGTGGTTGTAATGTGCAGTTTGCCTTGGATCCTTTAAGCGACCAATACTATGTGATTGAAGTAAATCCGCGGGTTAGCCGTTCAAGCGCACTTGCTTCTAAGGCTACAGGTTACCCGATTGCCAAGGTGACAACGCAGATTGCTTTAGGTTATACTTTAGAGGAAATCCCGAATAGTGTTACCGGGACAACGTCTGCTTGTTTTGAACCGGCGGTAGATTATGTGGTGGTGAAGGTGCCGCGTTGGCCCTTTGATAAATTTAATACGGCCAGACGTACTTTAGGTTCACAGATGAAGGCGACCGGCGAAGTGATGGCTTTAGGCCGCACATTTTCGGCGGCTCTTCTCAAGGCGGTTCATTCACTGGAAATGAGTTTTAGCAGCCTTATGGTATCGGATTTTGAAAATTTGACTTGGCCGGAATTATTGTTTAAATTGCAGGCCGCAGATGATGAAAGAATCTTTATCGTGGCGGAATGTTTTCGGCGGGGGATTTCAATTGAGCAAATCCATCAGATCACGGGGATAGACTTATTTTTCCTGGATAATATTGCGGATTTGGTCGGATTGGAAATGCTTCTGGCGCAGAAGAAGGAATGGGAAAGGGAAGATTGGCTGTTGGCGAAAAAGAGCGGATTAAGTGACAGTGAATTAGCCGGGTTACAAGGTGTTCCCGAAGAACAAATTCGTCAGGCCAGAAAAGCACTAGGGATCAAGCCGGTGTACCGGATGGTTGATACCTGTGCCGGCGAAACCGCAGCGGCAACCCCCTATTATTACTCTTCCTACGGGGAAGAAGATGAGTTGAATACAGCTACGGATCGACAAAAAGTGGTCGTACTTGGGTCCGGACCGATTAGGATTGGGCAGGGAATTGAATTCGATTATTGTTCTGTTCATTCTGCTTGGGCGATTAAAGAAAAAGGGATGGAATCAATCGTCATTAACAATAATCCGGAGACAGTAAGTACCGACCCGGATACTTCCGATAAGCTATTTTTTGAGCCGCTGACCCTGGAAAAAGTTCTGGATGTGCTGGAGGCGGAAAAGCCGCTGGGCGTTGTAGTGCAGTTTGGGGGACAGACCGCGATTAATTTGGCCAAACCATTGGCCGAAAGAGGAATTCAAATTTTAGGCACCAGTGTTGAGAATATTGACCGTGCTGAAGACCGGGAAAGGTTTGATACTGTGCTCGAGGAGTTGGGAATCCCCAGACCGAAGGGGAGTATGGCGCGCAGCCGGAATGAAGCCAAAAAAATTGCGGAAGAACTTGGTTTCCCGGTGCTGGTAAGGCCGTCGTACGTTCTGGGCGGGCGCGCCATGGAAATAGTCTATTCGGAAGAGGATTTGGAAAGCTATTTGGCTGAAGCGGTCCGCGTTTCTCATGAACATCCGGTACTGGTGGATCGATACATTTTGGGCAAGGAAGTTGAGGTTGACGCGGTTTGTGATGGAGAAAAAGTTTTAATGCCCGGGCTGATGGAGCATTTGGAGCGAGCCGGGGTACATTCAGGAGATAGTATCGCGATTTATCCGACGCAGACTTTGTCTCCGGAGGTTAAGGCCACGTTGATTAATTATACGGAAAGGATTGCTTTAAAGCTGCAGGTCAAAGGGCTTTTAAATATCCAATTTGTCATTAAGGACGATGAGGTCTATGTGATTGAAGTGAATCCTCGCGCTAGTCGTACCGTGCCTTTCCTCAGCAAAGTGACCGGCATACCGCTGGTGAAGTTGGCAACGCACATTATGCTTGGTGAATCATTGCAGAGCATGGGTTATGAAGGGGGATACTGGCCGGAAAAAGACTTAACGGCAATTAAAATGCCGGTTTTCTCCTTTAATAAATTGGCCAATGTGGAGCCTTCCTTAGGACCGGAAATGAAATCCACCGGTGAAGTGATGGGTTTAGCGAACGATTTTTCCCAGGCTCTTTTGAAAGCTTTTGCCGGTGCCGGCTATGAAATTCCGCGGAGTGGGGAGTTTTTGGCGACGATTGCCGATAAAAGCAAGGAAGAAGCTTTGCCCTTGCTCCGTAGTTTTGCGGAATTAGGCTTTATCATTTGGGCGACACCCGGGACGGCGGCATACTTAAGAGAGCATCAAGTTCCGGTGCGCGAGGTGGCGAAGCTGCATGAAGGCAGTCCGCATGTGGAAGATTTGATCAGGAGCGGGAATTTGGGCTTTATCATTAACAGTTTGACGAAAGGAAAACAGCCGATGCGGGATGGTTTCCAGATGCGGCGCGTGGCAGTAGAATACAACATCCCTTGTCTAACTTCTCTTGATACGGCTGGGGGACTGTTAAGCGTAATCAAGATGGTGAGTGGAGACGAAGAAATTACGGTGAAGGCTTTACAGGATTATTTAAAACAAAACTAACCTCGCCCATTAACTGAGCAAAAGCTTCATGAATTAAAACGCAAATAAATTAAAGATTAGTGTAACAGAAATGTTATGTTGGAGAGGAGTTCAGGCGGTGAAGTATCATGTACCTCAGGCACAGGTGATTAGTCAGCAAGAGATCGGTCCGCATATTTTTGTCTTAACGCTTGCTTGTGCGGAAATAGCGCGGGAGGCAAAACCGGGGCAATTTGTGCATTTGCGATGCGGCAGTGGGCTTGACCCCTTGTTACGGCGGCCTTTGAGTATTTTTCAAGCAGAACCTCGCAAAGGGTTGGTTTCGTGCTGTTATCAGGTAGTTGGCAAAGGGACGCAGTTATTAAGTAAGTTACCGGCAGGAGCGGCAGTGGATGTAATGGGCCCTTTGGGAAACGGCTTTGCCACGGATCTCAGTGACCAAAAGGTGGGACTGGTCGGCGGTGGCATGGGGGTTGCTCCTTTAATCTTTTTAGGGCAAGTCTTGGAAAAGCAAAATCAAGTGCAGGCATTTTGGGGCGCTCGTAACAAGGCAATGCTGCCACCGCTTGGCGGCAGTCTAAGCACCGCACATTTTCCTTATGCAGTAGCCACGGAAGACGGCAGTGCCGGACAGCGTGGTTTGGTTACAGCCCTCTTAGGGGAGTGGTTGGCGCAAGAAAAGCCGGCACGGTTATATGCTTGCGGCCCTCGTCCCATGTTGGCGGCTGTGGCGCGTCTTGCCGGTGCGCAAAGAATACCGCTTCAAGTCTCTTTAGAAGCGGTGATGGCGTGTGGAGTAGGAGCTTGTCTGGGCTGTACCTGCGAAAAGGCGGCCAACAAAGCCAAGGAAGCCGTTGATAGTATTGATACTGCAGTTGCTCCAGATGCTACCGATGGGTTGGAGCGAGATACCGAAAAACGGGTGAAAGTCTGTCAGGATGGACCGGTTTTCTGGGCGGAGGAGGTAAAGTGGGATGGAGTATAATCAGGCGGTTGATTTAGGGGTAGAACTGGCCGGGTTGAAATTAAAGAACCCGGTGATGACTGCTTCCGGGACCTTTGGTTTTGGCGAAGCATATACCGACTTTTTTTCGCCGGAAGCCTTAGGGGCGGTTGTGGTGAAAGGGGTCACTTTAAAACCGCGTCAAGGGAATTCTCTGCCCCGTTTAGCGGAAACCGCGGCCGGATTGCTTAACGCGATTGGGCTGGAGAATCCGGGGGTTGAGGAAGTCATCTCTACTTATTTGCCGCCCTTGGCTGGGTATAATGTACCGGTGCTTGTGAATATTGCCGGCAATACGTTGGAGGAATACGGAGAAGTAGCGGCAAGGCTGAGCACTTGTTCCGTGGTGCAGGGGATTGAAGTAAACATCTCTTGCCCTAATGTCAAAGAAGGCGGAATGGCTTTTGGCAGTCATCCGGCCACTGCGGCGAAGGTTGTTAAGGCGGTTAAAGCTAACACCGGTTTACCGGTCATTGTCAAACTGTCCCCCAATGTTACGGATATTGTGGAAATGGCCTTAGCAGTAGAAGAGGCCGGAGCAGACGCCCTTTCGTTGATCAATACCTTACTGGGGATGGCGATTGATATTAAGAAACAGAAGCCTGTTTTAGCTAATGTCACAGGGGGTTTGTCGGGACCGGCGGTAAAACCGGTAGCCGTACGTATGGTTTGGCAGGTTGCCCAGCAGGTCAAAATCCCCATTGTTGGTTTAGGAGGGATTCTCACGGCCGAGGACGCCTTGGAATTTATCATGGCAGGTGCTACGGCAGTTGCGATTGGCACAGGCCAGTTTGTTAATCCCCATTGTTGTGCGGAGGTTATTGCCGGACTGGAAAGGTATTGTCGGGAGAATAGGATTAAAAAAATCAGTGCATTGAGAGGGGTGGCTTGGCAGAATGGACATAAATGAAAAAAAACCTACGGAAAGCCTTATTGTGGCTTTGGATTATTCCGGATGGGGCGAGGCCGAAAAGTTAGTGCGTTTATTACCTGAGGTGCAGTATTTTAAAGTGGGGTTGGAGCTATATCTGGCAAGCCGGGGAGAAGCAGTTGCCCGCTTGCACGCCATGGGCAAGCAGGTTTTTCTGGACTTGAAATTTCACGATATCCCCAATACGGTGGCACGGGCCTCGGCTCAGGCTGTGGCGCAAGGGGCCAATATTTTTAATATCCATGCGGCCGGAGGACGAAAAATGATGGAGCAGGGGGTTTTAGCAGCTCGGGAAAAGGCCACGGAATTAGGTATTCCGGTTCCTTTGGTCATTGCGGTCACGGTTTTAACCAGTTTTGATGAAGCAGGGTTACAGGAAATTGGGCTGCAGGGCATTGAAAAGGCCGTAGTTAATTTTGCCCGCTTAGCGGAAGATTCCGGGATGGATGGGGTCGTAGCATCACCTCGGGAAATCAGTTTACTGAGAGCACATTGCCGGTCCGGCTTTAAAATTATTTGTCCTGGTGTACGCCCGGTCTGGGCGGCCGTTAATGACCAGAAACGGATTACTACTCCAGCGGAGGCAATTCGTTTGGGTGCAGATTACTTAGTAGTGGGACGTCCGATCACTGCTGCGGCAGACCCACGGGAAGCGGCGGGCAGGGTACTGGAAGAAATAAAGGAGGCGTTTTGAGATGAGCCAAGGCAAAGGATGGCAAGACAGTTTATTACTGAACGTATTTAAAAGCGGAAAAAATGCTAAGGAGGCCGAACTGACTGATGAACAGATTCTGGAGCTGTTTAAACAATGTTCCGCTTTAAAAGAAGGACATTTTCTGTTAACATCGGGTAGACATAGTAATCGTTATTTACAATGCGCGCTTGTTCTGCAATATCCGGCCGTTGCCGCCAGGTTATGTGCTCATTTAATTAAAAAAATCCCCGATTATCAAGCAATCGAGGTAGTTATCGGACCTGCCATGGGGGGCGTAACCTTGGCTTATGAAATGGCCAGTCAATTAAACGCCATTGCTCTTTTTGCCGAAAGGGAAGATAATGTGATGACTCTGCGCCGGGGCTTTAAGATCGAAAAGGGAACAAAGGTACTGGTAGTTGAAGACGTCATTACTACCGGCGGCTCGGTCAAAGAAACCGTTCAGGTTGTGGAAGCACAAGGCGGTCAAGTCGTAGGGGTAGCTTCTCTGGTGGATCGCAGTAACGGTAAGGTTGGGCTGGGCTATCCGCTTTACAGTGCGTTGTCAATGGAGGTAGTCTCGTATTTACCGGAGGAATGTCCGATTTGTAAGGACGGCCTGCCTTTAGTTAAGCCGGGTTCTCGGAAAGTAAACTAGTCTGGCCGATTATTGGACAGGTGTTCCTGATGGGCATGGATAATGTTCTGAGATGCTTTATTCACATGATCCGCCATGGCCTTTTCGGCCTCTTCCGGATTTCCGTCCAGTAAGGCAGATAAAATAGCACGGTGTTCATGGAGGGTATCTTCAACGCGGTGAGGCACCATCAAGGATTCCTGACGAGCAAATTGGACAAATTGGTGAAGGTTTCCCAGGGTCTGTTTGAGCATTTTACTACCGGATGCTTCATAAATCTGCTGGTGGAATTGGTTATCCAGTTCGGTTAGCTCGTTCATTTCATTTTTGGCGGCGTAAAACTCCATTAGATCAAGGGTTCTTTGCAAATCTTTTTTTTGTGTTGGGCTCATCCGTTCGGTAGCCCAACGGGCCGCAAGCCCTTCAATGAGACAACGAATCGTATAAATATCCCGGACATCTTCTGTGGAAATGCCTAATACTATCGTGCCTTTATTAGGTAAGGTTTGGACTAAACCTTCAATTTCCAACAGTTGAATTGCTTCGCGGATGGGTGTCCGGCTAACCCCTAATTCCTCGGCTAATTTTGATTCAATCAGGGTTTCGCCTGTTCTATATTTGCCGTTCAAAATTTGCGATTTAATAGATTTGAACACTTTGTTTCGTAAGGAAGTATCTGCCATTGTGTCTAACAACTCCTTGAACCATAATATAAATTGTCATTTCTAGTATACAATATAGGGAGGTTTTTTAAAAGTGCGAAGAATGAAGAGGAACAAGCTTGAAATTCTATTATCTGTTTTAGGCATCTTAGTTTTTCTGCTTTCCGCAGGTTGTGAAAAAGAGCAGGTACCGGAGGAACCGGTAAAGCAGCAGTTTAATTATCTTTTGCCAGCGACCCCCCTATCGGTAGATCCGGCTAATTTGCAGGATGAAGCCGGTTTTCAATTTGTGACTAGCCTTTTTGAAGGGCTGGTACGATTCGAAGCTGATGGTTCACTGGGTAAAGCGGTGGCGCAAGATTGGCAGAGCAGTGAAGATGGGAAAAAATATATTTTTACATTACGGAATGCCAATTGGAGTAATGGAGAGAAGATTATTGCCGCTGATTTTGTCGCAGCGGTGAAGAGAAATTTAGCACCGGAAAAGAACTGCCCTTACGCATATCTCTTGTATGACCTCAAAAATGCCGAAGGTTATCACCGGTCTTTAGACGAGGATTATAGCGGGAAGAAAGCGGAGCAGGATCAGGTGGGGATTAGAGCAGAGGATGAACAGACATTAGTGTTTGAACTGGAAGAGCCAGAGCCGGCCTTTTTACAAAAGTTAGTACACCCGATCTTTTATCCGCTTCCGCCGGCCGCTTTCCATGACCAGAATGAGACGTTCTTTACCCCAACAGGGCTGGTAGGGAATGGACCGTTTCAAGTAGTTAAAGCCGTACCGGAGGGCAAAGGTTATGAATTGGTGAAGAATGAGCAGTACTGGGATGCCGAGCAGGTTAAACTGGAAAAGATGAATTGGTTATTACCTGGTGATAAGGCGGAAAGCTGGAAGATGTTCGAAGAGCAGCAAGTGGATATAACCGGAGATATTCCGTTTTCGCGTATTGCCGCCGGTTTGCGTGAGGGAACATTAAAATGCAGCCCGTTATTCAGCACTTATAGTTATCAGTTTAATGCGGCGGAAAAACCGTTGGATGATCAGCGTGTACGGCAGGCTTTATCTTTCGCCCTTGACCGCGCGCAATTAGTCACCGAATTTCTAAAGGGGGGGCAAATACCGGCCAAAGGCATTATCCCTGTAGGAATGCTCAAGAATAAGGAGGGTGACAAAACTATCCCTGATGGTGATGGACAGAAAGCCCGTGAGTTATTAACGGCGGCCGGTTATGCCGAGGGTAAGAATTTCCCGGAACTGGAATTGCTCATTACTACGGATGAAGGGCATCGTTATTTGGCGGAAAAGATTCAGCAGGAGTGGCGGGAACAGTTGGGGATTAACGTGAAAATAACTGCCGTTTCTTGGCCGGAGTTGACGGAGAGGATGCAGAACAGGGATTATCAGTTAGGTTTCATGGGTTGGTCTGCGGATTATCTGGATCCTGTCATTTACCTACGCCCGTATATTACGGGAAGTGGGAATAATACTTCGGGCTGGGTTAGCTTTGCGTATGACCAGTTGCTGAAGCAGGCCTCAGTTACCGAAAGTGCAGAAGAACGGAACGCCGCTTATGCTCAGGCAGAGCAAATTCTTCTTGAGGCTGTGCCAGCTTTACCGCTTTACCAATACACCAAAACA
>CAZVLC010000013.1:4825-12652 GCA_964627885.1 uncultured Peptococcaceae bacterium | reverse complement strand
AAGCAAATAAACAAATTTTGACGATTATTCTAACTACTTGAAACCCTTGAATTTTCGTTGCCAATTCAAAAAACCTCCTAGGCATATACCAAACTTTCTTCTCCTAAGATTATCTTATCTATATTAAATCTACAGTGAGGATTAATTTCTTTTCCCCTTGTACCGCTTTTTGAATCAACATATTCTGTCCTTTATCCAAGAGAAATTCATATTCTCCTTTAAAAGCGCTCAACTTATCTATATATGCCCCTTTGGTCCCTTTCGGCGCATTGATTACCAATAACACACCATAGGAAAATTCTGCTGCTGTTTCTGGTAATAGACTAGTACTCATAAAGGCCTTTTCAAGAAGAACCTTGCCCACCAACTCTTCCGGCGAATAATTCGCATATTTTCCTAAAGCGTTCCTGTCAACCCCTCGAAAAAGAATAACCTTTTCTTTTAATGGGGCTGAACTAATAATTTCACTTATTTTCCCGATTTCCGCCAGCTCAGAAGGTGTGCACTTCCGATTTTCAAATCCTCTCAATAAATCGTTATAGTAATTGGGGTTATCCGTATAATGTCTAATAATCCGCATTTCTTCATCAGACAAATAATTGGCCCATTCTTTATAACTATTTTTTGCCCACCTGACAATCCCCTTTTCGGTTGATTGAGTTAAACTATACGAGCCTGCTACTAGCTGCTTTTCTAGCTTAGTATTAAACACAAGTGGATACGCCACTTCTCCTGCCACGGTGATCCCACCCGCTCTACTCGCTGTACCAACTCTTACGCCTTTTCCTGCAACAGCAGGAATTGGGCCAAAATTGAAAAACCTCGGGTTAATTTGCGGTAAGACGTTATTAACTGTAGTACCTGCTTTTGCGGCATTTTCCAACAGGCCACCAGCTTTAGCCACAGTTTTTGTTTGCCCTCCTCCTAACAAAAATGTGCCGCCAAATGCTGCTATTTCACCCTGTAATTTACCCATTTGTAACGGACATTTTTGTGCTTCTGTCACCGTGTTTTACCAACTTTGCTTTAAGCTGTTTAAAACAGGCCGTGGATTAAGCAACGCGCCAACCAAAATCTTTGTTTTACTGACTAACCTTTCTTTGTATTCCTGCGGCTTTTCCTTTACGTTATAAGCCAGATTTATGGTCCGGGCAGGCAAAGTATTCAATTGAACAAGTAGTGAAGCTGTCCCCATGGTAAAATCCTTCATTCCTTCAGCCACTCCTAATTTGAATCCTGTTTTCCTTAAGGTAGCATTTTTCACAAATTTATATAGCTTATTCTCTTCATTTACTCCCACACGCTTTTCCAACAAAGAAAATCCTCCCCTTGTTAAGCTTGTGATTAGCTCTGTCGGTCTTTGCAAGTTCTGATCTACTTTGGTATTTACCGTATGCAAAAAACGGTCACTTTTTTCTACCTTGAACAAAAAAAAGTCTTTAATGCGTGAATCTACGTCATTTAAAGAAAAAGCTAGAGCTGAATACGGGAAAAACTGCAAAATAAGAAACAAAGCAATGACTAGAACGATTATCCGCTTATTTTTTTGCTTTGACACCACTTTAACCTCCTGCCAATACTCTCTTCTGCAAAAAAGGGAATTTGCCATATGATATAGACAGCTTAGATTAAGTCTGCAAAAAGAGTTAATCCTTTCTTATCTTGAAAAGCTTTTTTAATCAATAATCTTTGTCCTTTATCCAAAAGAAATTCTTGCTCACCTGCAATAGAACTATATTCACCTAGATATGCCCCTTTTGTTCCTTTGGGTGCTTTTATCACTAAAAAAACACCTTTAGAAAAATCCAGTGCTTCATTTGGTAAGATACTGGTGCTCAGGAATCCTTTATCAGACAAGACTTTTCCTACTAGTTTTTCCGGAGGTAAACCGGCGAATTCACCCAGAAAGGTTTTCGATGTACCTCTAAAAAGGACGATTTCTTCTTTTAAGGGAACCGCACTTAAGATTTTACTTAACTTGTTTATTTTGAGGCTTTCATCCGACGTAAGCTTTCTCGTTACTACACCTCTTAATAAATTATTATAATGATAAGAATTATCCGTATAAGTATTGAGCAAGCGAAGATCATCAGATGATAATTTTTCAGCCCACTTCTGGTAACTGTTTTCTACCCAACTTTTCATTTGTTTAACGGTTGACCCCGGTAGAATATGCGAAGATGTTCCCCACTGCTTTTCCAGATTAGCAAAAGAAAGTGGATATGTCTCAAGCTTTATTTTCTTTACCGATACGGTGGAAAGCTCTCTAACTGTTGCCCCAACTGCTCTGCTACCTCCGCCGCCGGATGTTACAGGAGTGGCACTAAAAATACCGAAATTTAGTGTTGGCAAACTTATACTCGGCATAGTTGCCTTTTGAGCGATTGTACTGGTTTTTGCAGCATTCTTTAATAATCCGCCGGCTTTAGTGACAGATTTAGCCTGCCCTCCTCCTAGCAACAACGTACCGCCAAACGCTGCTATTTCACCCTGTAATTTGCCCATTTGCAATGGATCTTTTTTTGCTTCTGCCACTGTGTTTTGCCAGCTTTGCTTTATACTATTGAAGAGAAACTGAGGCCTTGCCAAGACCCCGACCAGTGTCTTTGTCCCGCTAACCATCTTTTCCTTGTATTCCTGCGGTTTGTCGTTTACGTTATAAGCCAGATTAATAGTCCGGGCCGGCAGCGTATTCAATTGAACAAGTAGTGAAGCCGTCCCCATGGTGAAGTCTTTCATTCCTTCGGCTAATCCTAATTTTAAGCCGGTTTTCCTTAAGGTAGCATTTTTCGCAACCTTATATAGTTTATTCTCATCATTTAACCCAGTACGCTTTTCTAACAAGGAAAATCCTCCCCTTGTTAAGCTTGTGATTAGCTCTGTCGGTCTTTGCAAACCTTGATTTACCTTTGTATTAGCACTATTAATAAACTCATCGCTTTTTTCAACTTGCGCATGGAAATATTCTCTGAGGTTTAAATCAAAACCGAATGCCGGCTCTGAAAAACAGAGGATTATCATTCCATTTAATACAATATTAATCATTATTCCGACTATTTGGTTTTTTTTTCGAGTTAGCATTTAAGCTAGATACCTCCTTGCCAAAAGTTCTGGTATTAGCTACTATAATTCATAATAATGTGACAACTCCCTTGTTATTATATACCCTAACTCTATACTATTCAATAATATTCTACTATTTACTCCTAACCTCTTTGCTATACAATAATGACTCACGGTGGTAAACTACAAATGATAACGTACTAATAATGAACAAAATCCAGCTTAATATCAACTAATGAATTAGAAGGTGATTCCAATTAAACGGGTCTATTTTACAGACTTTGACGGTACGATTACGAAAAAGGATACTACCGATGCACTGGTTACTACCTTTGCGCGGGATGGCTGGCAAGACTTCTTGTGGCAATGGGAGAACAAACAACTTACTACCGAGCAATGTGCCCGGTTAATCCTGCCCTACCTGGAAGTCACCCCCGCGGCAGCTACCCGCTTTCTTCGTGCCATACCCTTTGATGAAACATTTCATGACTTTCTTGCGTATGTGGCATCCAGGGAAGAAAAAATCTATATTCTCAGTGACGGTTTTGATTTTAATATTCAGACTGTGCTGCAAAAGGCCGGAATTAACCATCTCCCCACCTATACAAACCACTTGATCATCCAGGAAAATGGTGATTATGATCTGTCCTGTCCCTACGCCTCTCCTTGCGGAAAGTGCGGCACATGTAAAAAGGCCCTGGTCGAAAGGTTGAAAAAAGAAAACGAAGAGGCCGTCTATATCGGTGACGGATTCTCCGACTTTTGTGGTTGCCAAGCCGCCGACCTGATTTTTGCGAAAGACCATCTCTTGCGGTATTGCCGGAATCACCAAATTCCGGTGCAACCTTTCCGGACATTTGCAGATATCCAAAAATATTTGGAAAGACTCCCCGCGCACTAGCACGGGGAGTCTTATTATCACTATTTATGTCGATAGGTCTATAGCAACAGCTTTCTGTAAAGCAAACGAATACAAGAGTTTTTCCTTAACCGGCCGTTGAAAAATAGTCTCCACTGCCCGTGTATAAAGCGCCAACTGGATTTTGTACCGTTCGCGCAAAAGATCCTCCGCTCCCACAGGAACAAAGTCTGTTTTGTAATCTACCAAAACATATGCTCCATCCTCAGGAAAAAGGCAGTCGATGGTTCCCTGCAGAATTATTTTCTCTTCGGCAATCCCGTTTACAACAGGATAAAGCTCCTGCGCCGGTAACATCATCGTAAAGGGTACTTCCCGTTGTAATTTTGTGTTTTCCGCCATTCTCTTTCCTAAAGGCGAACAGGCAAAATTCACAATCTCATCAAGCTTCAGGTCTTCCGCCTGTTTCTCGGTAAGCATTTCCCGGTCGATCATCCCCTCGATTTGTGCTTTGACCCGCTCTGTTGTTAAAGCGTCCTGTAAATTCAAATGCCTCAGCACTAAATGAAGTGCGGAGCCTTTTTCGCTTGCCGAAAGACCTTGTTCTTGCAAGAAATGCGGCCTTTTCGCAAATTTACGGAAGGGGAAAAGCCGTTCACTTTCCTGCTGTTCCCCGGCCAAAAACTGATAACGGTTTTTGATTTCCGTTACTGATAATTTTGCGGGAATATCCGCCAATAACCGATAGGGGTATTCCCAGCTTAAACGGCTGTCAATCAGCTGTTGCCGCTGCTCTGCTCCACGATCATCTTGTTTCTCATTAGCATTCTCAATAGGCAAAAGGGCCCTTACATAGGCCAACTGCCGTTGATAATCCAGCTTTTCGCTGTCTTCCGCCGCCGGTAACTGCCGCGCCGTCTCCCGGAATATCCGCCATGGAGCCGGATCATTTTCCGTTACTTCCCAGCTCTCTTCCCAACAACCGGCCGCTTCCCGCAGTTCCTGCCCCGCCCGATGCCGCAGTAAACATGGCCCCAGCCAATCCCAAGGACAACGGGCCTGATGCAAGACCGTCACCGGAAGCTCCCAACCCTGACAGGCGACCACCTGACTCCACTTCTTCACATGTTGGTCCACATCACGCACCGATCCGACCATAATCAACGTATCTCTGGCCCGAGTCATCGCTACATAGAGAATCCTCACTTCCTCAGCCAGCATTTCTTCCTTTAATTTATCCCGTACCACCAGTTTCGCCAAGGTAGGATATTTCAGGCGTAATTCGGGGTCAACCCAAACCGGTCCGATCCCCAAGTCTTTATCGAGCAATACGTCACCACGCAGTTCCTGGAGATTAAACATTTTCCCCAGACCCCCCAAGAAAACCACAGGGAACTCCAAACCCTTGCTCTTATGAATGCTCATGATCCTTACTACATTTTCATTCTCACCCAAAGCCCGTGCCGTGCCTAAATCATTATTGGATTTCTCCAAGCGCGCTAAGAAGCGCAAAAATTTAAACAGTCCCTTCATGGTCGTGTCCTCGAACTGCTTGGCCCGATCAAGGAGCGCCCGCAAGTTTGCCTGCCGCTGTTTTCCCTCCGGCATGGCCCCCGCATAATCATAATACCCGGTCTCGCGGTACAAAAGCCAGATCAGTTCAACCAAGGAATTACGCCTGGCAAAAGTACGCCAGCTTCTTAATTTTTTTAAAAAAAGACCCAGTTTCTCCTTGAAAGACCCCTCTTCTACACGAGCGGCCAAACGCAAAGCATGGTAATAGTCACCGGGGCAGCAAAGGCGAATGCGCGCCAGTTCTTCAGCCGTTAGGTTTACCACCGGGGAGAGTAATACTGCGGTTAACGGGATATCCTGACAGGGATTATCAAGCACGCGCAATAATGACAGCATCACCTGTACTTCCTGAGCGGCA
The DNA here is from genome assembly GCA_964627885.1 of uncultured Peptococcaceae bacterium. Classification (GTDB taxonomy): domain Bacteria; phylum Bacillota; class Peptococcia; order DRI-13; family DTU073; genus UBA3937. The sequence continues at coordinate 6,797 of CAZVLC010000013.1, read as the reverse complement.
AAATACCCGCTGCCCGTTTCCGCATAGGCGGGAATACCCATTTTCCGGAACTCTTCCAAAAATACCGGCGCCGTTCCTTTAATGGAGCGTAATAAAATTACCATATCCCGGAATTCAGGAGCGCGATAGGTTTTCTTTTCCCGATCCCAAATTTGCTGTTCCCGCCGGAACGCCAGGATCCGCCGACCAATTAACCGTGCTTCCACCTGCCATGAATCCGGATCTTCCTCTTGTTCATCGGCTGACGTCAACATTCCTTCACCGGCTACCCCCTGTTTTTTCGCCGTAGTATTCTCCGCAGCCTCTGATGTTAATGCTGTTTCGTTTTCAGGATTACGTTCAATTAAGTGTACTTCCAACGTCCGGCTCACCGGCTCTGACTGACCTTGCCCGGTCTTTTCCCCGAGGTCGTCCGGTTCCGTTTCTGGGAAACCGGCACCGTAAACCAGTTCATTATCCCGGTCGTAAGAGATTTCGCCAAGGCCGGTCCCCATGATCTGCCGGAAAAGAAAGTTCACTCCGGCGAGGACATTTTCTTGGCTCCGGAAATTTTTCGCCAACATAATCTTCCGTTCCTTCGTCCCTTCCTCCGTTTTGTACGTTTGGTACTTACGCAGGAAAAGCCCCGGTTCAGCCAGGCGGAAACCGTAAATACTCTGCTTAACATCACCCACCATAAACAAATTGGGATGCTCCGTGCCCTCCCTGGACACCATGGTCAATACGGCTTCTTGGACAGCATTAATATCCTGATACTCATCCACCAATACTTCCACATATTTTTCCCGCAAGCGAAAGGACAACTCCTCTTTCCTTAGCAACTGTAAAGCGAAATGTTCTAAATCATCAAAATCCAGCAAATTACGGGCCAACTTTTCCCGCAAATAGCCTAGGCTAAAGTCCTGCACCATCCCACACAGGCATTCAATCAAAGGAGCCATCTCCTGCATATCTTGCACCAGCTCGGCCGGGCTGCGGGAGAGATAATCCTGCTGCAACGTGCGGATTAATTCCTTCGCCTGTTTGCGCAATGCTTGGACTTCTTCCTTTAAACCTTCATCCACCTCGGCCCGGCAAGCTTTTAAAGAAGCAAAGCGAAATTCAGCCAATCCCGTAAAGGCTCCCTGCCAATTACGTGCACACAAAAGCTGCAACTCGGCAAGGGCTTCCCCTTCCTGTACCAAATTGGGTAAGTATACAGCCGGCCCTCCCGGCTGGGCGGCCAACCTTTGCGCTCTCTGCAGCAACTCAACCGCTTCTTGGAGGGAAAGTGCCATCATTTTACCCAAGCGAACAAACAAAAACTGCATGCGCTCATCGGTTAATTCCGCCCTAAATTGCTCGGCTGTGGCCTTTAACCAGTCTTCCGGGTCGGCCTGACTGCGCGAAAACTCATATAACTTCAGCACTAAATCCTGCAAGGCCTGATCATCTTTTTCTCCACCCAAGGCCTCCACTAAAGCTAAGAAAACCGAATCGCCAACCTCGTATTTTTCTTCAAAATATTCTTCCAAAACCTCTGCTTTCAGCAAAATCCCTTCCACGTCATCGGCGATGCGAAAACGCGGATCCAGCGCCACCCCCTCCGGCAATTCTAAGCGATAATAATTCTGCCGCACCAAATCCAGGCAAAAAGAATGCAGCGTGGAAATTGACGCCTTCCCGAGAAGGAGACTTTGCCTTTGTAAGCGGCGGTCTTGGGGCTTTTCCTGCAAACGTTCCGTTAACGCCTGCCCGATTCTTTCCTTCATTTCTCTGGCAGCCGCATTCGTAAAAGTAACGACTAGCAAACGATCAACATCAACGGGATTCTGCTCATCCACAATCCTGCTGACGATTCTTTCCACAAGTACGGCTGTTTTCCCGGCACCGGCCGCCGCCGAAACAAGCAGGTTACCACCTCTGGTCTTGATCGCCGCTTCTTGTTCAGCAGTCCACTTTCGGCTACTCAATGCCACCAGCCCCTTTCTCC
>CAZVLC010000013.1:0-4725 GCA_964627885.1 uncultured Peptococcaceae bacterium | reverse complement strand
TGCTCCAGCTCCGCAGCAACCTCGCCGGTGCCTGCGGCGAGGCCGCCGGTCTCCGCCCCGCTGTCCGGTTCCAGCCCCATCTCTTTCCACAGTAAAGCAGGTTCTTTCTCCGGCAACAAGCGATATGCATGACCGGGGATAGTAAAATCAAAACGGCATACCGTTGAATAGTGGCAATAGGAACAAGGAGTTTTTCCATTGCAACGGTACGGTTGAATCGCCGTTTTTCCCGTCATAATCTCTGCGCCAATTGTCACCAGTTGTTTTTCTACCTGCCGGCGTAAAACATTAAACCGCTCTTGCGACAAGACATTTTGCGCGTTCCGGTAAAACTCGCCTTCCTTCGTCAGCGCCACAGGCAAAAGATCAGAATGACCTTGAATATCCTGATCCATTAAGCGGACCACCCGTTCATCTTGCAGGATGTAACCCTTCATCTTTAACTCCGCCATAATCTTTTTCTCGATTTCCGCGGCTGTCAAAGGGCCCTTAGCCGTAATTAAAGGGTCTTTCAGGTTGAAATACAATACCCCACCGGGCCGCACCGGCTCCGTCATATCAACTAAACCCGCTTCGCCATTCACTCCGGCTGCCCCAGCTAACAAAGCATCAGCGTGGGTAAGTACCACATCCAAATATGTAAGCAACTGTAGCTTGAGCCCGTAATAAATCTCTAAAAGGCTTAAGGAGGCAGTCCCCGATTTATAGTCAATCACCCGCAGATACAGGCCTCGTTCGTCTCTGGCCGCATCAACCCGGTCAATTCTTCCCCGCAGCAGAATCGTGGTCCCATCCGCCAAAGTAAAGGTAAGCCCCGGTAATTGTCCTTTCTCCCCGAAAGCGACTTCCATTCCGACCGGACGGAACAAGCCGCGCCGGTCATGTTCACCTAACACCACCACCGCCCGCCAGAGAATTCGTTGCAGTTTTCCCACCAAATATCGGTAACGGGCTGTACTTAACAGTAACTCATGCTGCAAACGCGGCACAAGGCCCTCCACAATTTGCTGAACCATCGCACTCATTTCTGCCCGGCTCAACTCACCCCAGCGAAGCTGCCGTTCTTGCAACAGCTGATAAAACTGCTCCAGACCGGCATGGAAAAATTGCCCCAAATCCGGCGCTCCCACCTGAAATTCCGCTCTCTCCTGTAACTTTAAACCATACGTTAAAAAGTGAGCAAAGGGACAAGCCTGAAATTTCTCCAACCGAGAAATACTGGCCCGTAAAATCCCCGCCGCCCCATACAAATCCCGCACTATTTCCCGGGGCAACCGCTCCTCCTCCGCTCGGTAAAAAAGCCCGCGCACAATCCGCGCTAAAGGCTCCTGCCACTGCTCTTTGCGCACATACCAATTATACACATCCCACCAACCCGGCGCGATCGCTTGCCCAGCTGCGGCCTGTCTTAATTCCACGGCTAAACGGCTCAAAGTCGGGCGAGGACAAGTTACCTTTTCTTCAGCCTTCCGCTCAAGCTCCTGCTCTGCACTCTGCACCGAACTGCTTTCGTCTGATCTTTCCTCTGAACTTTCCTCTGAATTTTGCTCACAATTTTGCTCTGAACTTTGCTCCGGCCCCTTTTCCCCTCCCGGCACAAAATAAACCCCCGGGAAGAGCGCTCTAATCCGCTGTAATAGGGAGGAAGGAGCCAGCGCCTTCCCCTCGGCGTCGGCCATCGCATAGCTGAGTGTTAAATAATGGCTCGCAGTCGTCAACGCTTTGTAGATAAGAAACTGCTCCGCAAAAAGTTTCTTTTCGGAGGTCGGAGCCATGTTGATTTTTCTCTCCCGAAAAAACAACTTTTCTTCGTCACTGAATAAACCGGTTTCCACCGCTCTAGCCGGAAATACTCCTTCATTGACACCGAGAATGAGCACTGCCTTCAAATCAGGATGACGGGAACGCTCGACCGAACCGACCAAAACCTGATCCAGCCCGGGCGGAATCATCCCCAGCTCCAGAGTTTCCAATCCTCCGGTCAGCACTTGAATAAATTCGGCCGGACTCATTGCTTGCTCGCCCAGTACCTCCACGAGACTATCCAAAAGGTCTAAGATTTTCTGCCAAATCTGGAGATGCAACCGGGCTTCTTCTAATTCGCCGGTTGATTCCGCCTTTTTACTCCACTGTTCCAATGTTTCAGGAACTTCCATCCTTTCCAGAAAAGCAAATAATGCCTCGCTATATGCCCGCCCGGTCCGGGCTGCTTGCAAAGCTTGCTGAAAAGGGAGCAGCATGTCTACTACTTTACCCCGCGCCCGGTTCACCTGCCGTAGCAAGTTATGCTCCTGCCGACTTTCCTGTTCAGGGTCCTTTCCTTCATCCCATCTTACTCCCGTCCGATACTGCCACGGCTTTCCGTCTGTCCAGCGGCTACCCTTCAGTCCGTGCGCCAAACAATAATTCTCCAAGACCGCCGTTTCCTGACGGGAGATGCCCAATAAATCGGTTTTCAACGCCCGAAAAAGAGGTTCATAACGCCACCCGCCCATGATCGCCTCTAACACCGCCTGAATCAAATCCGGTAAAGGATGATGGCGCACCGCCTTCTTCATATCTAAGAAATAAGGAATGTCAAAGGTTTGAAAAACGTTGGCCAATAAGTCTTCATAGTTTGTAAAGTCCCGCACCAACACGGCAATATCCTGATAACGCAAGCCCTTTTCCCGGCAGAGCGCGAGTATTTCGGCCGCAGCCTCTTCCACTTCTTCCCGCCGATTAGCGGCGGCCCGTATTTTGATCATTTCCGTCGGTGCTTTCAGAACAGAAACCTGTTGCACAAAACTCTGTTCCAATAAGGCAAGCTCCGGGCACTCCTGAAAACGTCTTTTCCCCGGCTCCGGCAGACATTCCCCCGCGGCTACTTCGCAGGCGACTTCTGCCGCCAGGGCCAATAAATGTTGATAAGTTTCCCACGGTTCAAAAAATACATGGGTTTCCGGTAATTTTTCCCGTAAGTGCTCCTTGTCCAGACAAAGCGTAATATGTACTTGCGGACAATGGAGCAGCAATTCCCGGATTACCGCAAACTCCTGCGGAGCAAAACCGTCAAAGCCGTCAATCCACACTTCCGCACCCTTTAAGAAAGCAGCCTGGTGCAGCTTGGCGGCGAGCAGCTCCAAATTGTCATCGGTATCCAGATACCGCTCGGCGATATATGCCTCAAACTCCTGATATATAAAGATAAACTCCGCCAGCTTATCCTCCAGTCCGACAAGCAGTTCTTCCCCAGTCTCACCATATAAAGAAGCTAGTTGTTCCGGGGAAATACGGTAAATTTTCATCTCCGAAATAGTCCGGACTAATTGCTCCAAAAAGCCCGGCTTGTCCATTACCCGCGCAAAGGCCTTAAACTTCGTCTTGTTTTTGTTTAAAATATGTTTGAGCAGCAGCGCTTTACCCAGATCATCAAGGGGAACAGCCAAGCCGCCCCCTGTTTCTTGTAAAACACGCCAAGCCAACCGCTGAAAACTAAGCACCTGCGCCCGCATTGTGCCCCTTTGCCGGGTATGCTGTAGCAGACTTTTTTCCGCATGAAAAGAGCCTTGTTCCGGAACAAGATAAATACAGTTTCGCTGCGCCGTTGCTTGTTCCCTTGCCGCTATTTCCGCCAGGCATTGCCTGGTTTTACCCACACCCGCTCTACCAACGATTAAACGTAGCATCCGGCTCCGTCCTTTCCTGCTTAACCACTAGCCACTTTACTAGCTATTTTCCCAGCCGCGGTTTGCTTAAAGCTCCTTCGCCGGCAAGGGGCCACGGGAAATCACAATTTTCCCGGTGCGCACAATTTCCACAATGCCATGATCCTTCAGCACCTCGCATAAAGCATCGATCTTACCCTGGTCGCCACTTAACTCGATCACCATGGTTTCCCGATTGATATCAACGATTCTCGCCCGAAAGATGTCCACAATATCCACGATATCAGAGCGTTTTTCCGGCAGAGCCTTCACTTTAATCAAGACTAATTCCCGTTCCAACGAATCTATTCGCGTCAAATCCACTATTTTAATGACGTCCACCAGCTTGGCCAATTGATTGGTAACCTGCTCAATTTCCTGATCATCGCCATGAACAACCACCGAAATTCTGGTCATGTTAGGTTCTTCCGTATATCCGGCTGCAATACTCTGGATATTAAAAGCCCGGCGACTGATTAAACCGGAAATTCGCGTCAATACCCCAGGTCTGTCTTCGACCAGCACAGATAAAATATGCGTCATTTAACACCCCTCCTGACTTTTTAATCATCCTTCTCTGCTATTCATCTTTTGCCCTCATCATATGGGAAAATACGCCCCTTTGTCAACAGAAAATACCCGGCGCTTTCCCGCCATTTTCCCGCGCTTATTTCCTATAGTATCCCGGAGTTTTACCCGTTAATATCTAGTAAAGACAATATTTAACACTTGCTACCGACAGCCATCTATGATAACATAATAACTCGAGTGCATTACATGAACAACTCTAAACACAAACAAGTTTATACACATGAGTATGCCGGATGATCGCGGGTGTAAGTGCCGAAAGGCCACATCTGAGGAAAGTCCGAGCTCCGCAGGGCAAGGTGCTGGGTAACACCCAGTGGAGGCGACTCCAAGGAAAGTGCCACAGAGAGATACCGCCGATGGCGGATTATTCCGCACAGGTAAGGATGGAAAGGCGAGGTAAGAGCTCACCAGCGGTCAGGTGACTGGCCGGCTCGGTAAACCCCACTCG
>CAZVLC010000012.1:0-13131 GCA_964627885.1 uncultured Peptococcaceae bacterium | reverse complement strand
ACTCCCCAGCTTTATTAAATCAAGATGTAATTCTTCCAGTTTTTTATTAAATAAACGACGTGTATTCATTTCGCTTCCCCCTTTCTACCCAAATCTGCCGGTAAGATAATCTTCGGTGCGGCGGTCTGCCGGCTTGTTAAATAGTTTTTCCGTCGTACCATGTTCAATAATTGCTCCCTGCAGAAAAAACGCTGTTTCGTCAGAAATCCGTCCTGCCTGTTGCATATTGTGGGTCACGATAATTATGGTATACTTGTTCTTCAACTCATCCAACAAATCTTCAATCTTCAAGGTAGAGATCGGATCAAGTGCCGAGGTGGGTTCATCCATTAATAGCACCTCCGGTTCAACAGCTAAAACCCGGGCGATGCATAACCTCTGCTGCTGCCCGCCCGAAAGACCTAAAGCGGACTTTTTCAGTCTATCCTTGACCTCCTCCCATAGGGCGGCACTACGTAAACTTTTCTCCACAATCTCTTCTAGTTTTTGTTTTGCTTTAATCCCGTGCACTCTTGGGCCATAAGCTACATTATCGAAGAGAGACATCGGAAAAGGATTAGGCTTTTGAAAAACCATGCCCACCCGCTTACGTAGCTCTACCACATCACAATCCTCACCATAAACATTTAACCCGCCAAAAGATACCTCCCCACTGATTCTAACCCCCGGAATCAAATCGTTCATTCTATTTAAGGTTCGTAAAAAAGTGGTTTTGCCACAACCGGAAGGGCCAATTAAGGCCACAATTTTTTTCTCACGGATGCTCAGATTAATCTCCTTTAAAGCATGGATATTTCCATAATACAGATTTATCCCTTGTGCTTGCATAATTATGGGCGCCGTATTTTTGCTTGGTTGAATATTTATCGTCATAGGCTTGTCGTTCCTTTCTGAAGATTTGCCGCCAACCGACCGGCCAAAAAGTTAATGACGGCGACAATTATGATTAAAATGGCAGCCGTGGCAAAGGTCTCCTGCAAAGATAATCCTTCCTTCGCCAGCATATACAGATGCACGGAAAGCGTCCTGGAGGAATCGTTTAAGGCTACATCAAGACCTTGAATAGCTGTTCCGGCCGTAAAAATCAATACTGCCGTTTCCCCAACAATCCGGCCGATACTTAGGATTATCCCCGTAAGAACCCCGGGAATGGCGCAAGGGAGAATAACTCGAATGATCGTCCACAGTTTGGTGGCGCCAAGAGCCAGACTACCCTCCCGGTAAGTAGAAGGAACTGCGCGTAAAGCCTCTTCCGTAGTCCGGATAATGGAAGGTAACACCATAATGCTTAAAGTGAAAGAACCCGCCAATAAAGAAAATTTTAATTTTAGCGCCGACACAAAAAAGACAAAACCAAACAGCCCATAAATAATCGAAGGGATTCCAGCGAGACTTTCTGTCGCAAAACGGATTATCTGCACCAATCTTCCCGTTTGGGCATATTCCGTTAGATAAACCGCCGCACAAATCCCGATGGGGGCAGCCACTGCCAAAGAAAGCAAGATTACATAAATCGTCGCCAGCACCATCGGGAAAATTCCTTTGCTTTCCCCGCGATACGATGTAGTAAGAAACTCCCACGAAATGTGCGGAATCCCTTGCATCAGAATATAGAGCAGGATCCAGACCAGAATCCCCAGCGTGAAAAATGAGCACAGCCAAACCAACAGTTCTAAGATTTTTTCCTGCACACGTCTCCTTTTTTTGCTCATTTTTCACACCTGCCCTCTTTGGTATTCACAACCAAATTAAAAATAATATTTAACACCATAATGAAGATAAACAAAATTACTCCGGTCGCAAAAAGCGCCTCCCGATGAAGTCCATAAGCGTACCCCATTTCCAGCGCGATATTGACTGTTAAAGTGCGGACCGGGTCCAACAACGAGTCTGGCACAAGCGGTGTATTACCGGCAACAAGAATGACCGCCATGGTTTCACCGATGGCCCGCCCTGTTCCCAGAACGATTGCCGCCAATATCCCCGAATGGGCGGCCGGAATAAGCACTTGAAAAATCGTTTTGAGCGGCGAAGCGCCCAACGCCAGCGAACCTTCCCTGTATTCAGACGGCACCGCCCGCAAGGCCGTTTCCGAGATACTGATCACCGTCGGCAAAATCATGACCGCTAGAATAATGATCACCGCTAACAAACTATTTCCTGGCCCGCCCCATGTATTACGGATAATCGGGACAAGAACGACCAGCCCGAAAAAGCCATAGACCACAGAAGGAATCCCGGCAAGTAAGGCAATGGCCGGTCTGAAAATAGCCACCAGCCAAGAAGGAGCAATCTCGGCCAGAAAAACCGCCGTAAATAAGCCGACGACTCCTCCTAGCAACACCGCGCCAAAAGTACCCAGTAAGGACGCGATAACCATCGGGAAAATCCCAAACTGGTTCTCCAATGGCTTCCAAACTTGCCCTAGCGCAAATTCCCCTAAACCAATCTTCCAGATGGCCGGGATGCCTTGCGTAAGAATGTATAGAGTAATAGTGATGATCGCCAAGATGGCCGCAAGGGCACTGATGAAAAAACTTTTTTCGATGATCATCTCTATTAAGCTCCTTCTGCTAGTCTTAAACTTGCTTTTTTGTTGGCAACTTATCTCTCCCCCATTCAATGCTTTACCTCCTACACTTAATCCTCTAATTCTAATCCTCATTTTCTCATTATTAACCGTTATACATATCGAACTTTATCCTATAATAACAGCTTTAGTTGACCGGAATAAACTTTTCCGTTTCGACAATTCTCTGCCCTTCAACACTCTTAATATAGTCCAGGTAAGCCTTCACCTCTGCCTTTAATTCACCGGAAGGTGTTAACATGAGAAATGGCCGCCAAATAGCATAGGTTTTGTTTTTCACGTTTTGCAAAGTAGGTTCAATCCCATTTACTTTGACCCCTTTGACCGTTTCATCCAGCACACCCAGCGAAATATAGCCGATCGCTGCTTTATTGGCCGCGACAGTAGCTTTCACCGCCCCGGTACTGTCCATCACCAGGGACTGATCTGTCAGCAAGGAGCGTTTGGTGCCATCTGCTTGTTTTTCCTCAAGCTCTAGTAACTCCTGAAAAGCTCCTCTTGTTCCGGATCCTGCTTCACGGTTAACCACTGTAATCTCTTGATTAACCCCTCCTAACTCTTGCCAATTGGTAATAGCGCCTTTAAAGATTTGGGCAATTTGCTCACTGGTCAAATCCGCCACCGGATTAGCGGGATTCACCACAATGGCGATACCATCATAAGCGACTGTCTGTAAACCTAAACCGGCTTCCTTCTCCGCATCCTTTAATTCGCGTGACGCTGTTCCGATATCGGCTGTCCCGTTAATTACCGCCTGAATCCCTTCCGTAGAACCGATTTCCTGAATATCAATACTGACCCCTTTTTCTTGTTCCATAAACGAATCCGCTAAACTCCTGGCCAGAGGCCCGACGGAGGTCGAACCGATAATAGTGATTTTCCCGCTTAATCCTGCGGCACCATCACCCGTCTTCCCTTGGTCGCCCGAATTTTCCGCCCCACAACCGGCAAAAATCGTTAAAGCCAGGCCAAACGTGGCCAATAAAGCGGAAGCCTTTCCCCAGTTCTTCCTTTTTAACTCATTTAATCCTTTTTCTCTTTTTACTCCGGTAAATTCCTTAATCATTCTTTTACCTCCCTTTTAAACTCTTTACATGCTTCATTGTAAAAGAGCTTATTTAGGAACAAATTAAAAGATTGTTAAACCTATGTTAAATCAAACAAGCTCCACTTAGCCTCGGAAGTAAAAATATTAAGCGTTTACGAAGTAAATCGCCATAGCGCACAAAGAATCTCAGTGAAATATCTTCACTGAGATTCTTTGTTAACATGCTAGCTTGTCCAATTATTATCCGCCAAAATGTTGGGTAAACATCTTGCCGTAAGGTCCGCCATTGACAATCCCAATACCGATACTGGTATAGTTCGGATTTAAGATATTTCTACGGTGTCCTTCACTGTTCATTAAAGCGGTATGCGCAGCTTGTACTGTTCTGTTCCCTGCTAAGTTTTCCCCTAAATACCTGTAATCAGGAGCATATTTCCTAATTAAAGTCGCAAAGCTGCCTAGCGTAGGTGAAGTATGACTAAAGTAATTATTATCAATCATATCTTTACTCTTTACTCTGGCACTCTGGACCATTCTTAAATCAACTTTTAATGGTGCCACACCAGCTTTGGCCCTTTCCTGGTTAATCAGGTTCACCATCTGCTGTTCATCAGCCGTTAACCCCTGCACTGGTGCCGGTTGAGGAACCGGTTGAGGCTCCGGAGTCGGCTGAGGTTGGGGTTGTGGTTGCGGAGCCGGTGTCGGATCCGGTTGTGGCTGTGGAGCTGGTGTTGGGTCTGGCTGTGGTGTAGGTTCCGGCTTAGGCTGCGGCTGTGGTGTAGGTTGCGGCTCCGGGGTCGGATTGGTCGGCGTCGAATCTCCGCCCGATTTTGCGGCATATTGTGCTTTTAACAAATCATAAGTCGCCCGATCCACAATTCCGGTTGCCGTTAAACCATTTCGGCTTTGAAAGAACTTCACCGCATAGGCGGTCGTTGTATTATAAAAACCACTCGGTTGTCCGGTGTAGTTTAAATAACCCAAAGCCTTCAGCATTACTTTGATTTCCTGCACCTGTGAACCATATGAACCCATTTTCGCAATCACGGTGCTCCCACTCTGTGCAGTATTACCGTACGCCGGTACGGCGGCAGAAGCGACAGGAGCAAAGATACTAAAAAGGAAACACAAAAGAAGCATCGGAACAACTAATTTTCTTAATCTTTTTCCCATGTTTCAACCTCCTTCTCAAAGTTTGGTAAGGACGAACCGTACTTAATAGATTAACATGGGAATTTTAAAAAATCACCCGGTAAATCCCACCAATCCTCAGGTCAAACCGAGTATTTCCCTTACATCCGCAGGTGAAGCAAGCGGCCGTTCCAATATCTGTGCCAAATTATGGATTCGCTTGGTCAGTTCCTCATTCGTTGCTTTTCTCGTCCGGTTTTCATCCCACCAAATCTGGTCTTCCAACCCAATCCTCACCCCATCTGCGGCCATAACCCCTACAGACGTCATCCATTTTTGCCAATCACCAATTCCCCCCGCCGACCAATACGAGTGAGCAGGTAATTCCGAGGTGATTAATCCGAGGTGGGTTAACCGAGCCTGTGCTGAGGCAATGTTCCCCAAAAGAATATTAAAATAATGCGGCGGACGGAGGACGCCCTTGGCAATGAGATAAGAGGCATAGTTCACCATTCCCAGATCAAAAACCTCCAATTCCGGTTTAATCCCCTTTTCCCCCATTTTCTCCGCTAAACGCCGAATTACCTCCGGCTGATTCACACTGGCCGAAGCAACAAAATTTAATGAACTTAAGGTTAGACTAGCCATTTGGGGCTTTTCGTCACCGCTTAAGTCCAATACTTCCGCCCTTTTGTCAAAATCATTATAGACACGGCCACTGGTCGAAACAATCAGAATTAAATCAGGACATTTCTCCCTGATTTTCGCAATAATGCGTGCATAAACTTCTTTCTGATAAATAGGTTTTCCAGTTGAATCGCGTGCATGTAAATGAACCATCGAAACGCCCCATTTCTGGCAAGCACAAACGTCCTTGGCAATCTCGTCCGGCGTAATTGGTACATGCGGGGTCATCTCTTTAGTCGGGACTATTCCGGTTGGAGCTAAATTTATTATCAGCTTTTTTAACACATTTTGCATTGTCTACGCCTCCTGCACAATTCGTGCCGGAACACCAACTACGGTTGTTCCGGGAGTCACATCTTTTGTCACAACTGCTCCTGCCCCCACCACACTGTTTTCTCCCACCGTTCGCTGCGACATTATGGTCGCTCCTGCCCCGATCAAACAGCCACTTTTTAGGACAGCATTACCACCAATCACTGCACCGGGACCAATAAATACATAATCTTCAATTGTGACGTCATGGCTAATTAAAACCCCCAGCCGTACAATCACATAATTACCGATTCTCGTTCGGCCTCCGACCAGACAACCCTCCGGCAGGATACACCCGCGGCCTAGCGAGACGTACTTTAAATCAATCGCGGGATGAACCAATGAAACAACCTCACAACCGGAAGAATCAAGCAAATCACCGATCCCCTTAATCGTACTTGTGTCCGTAGAAACATTATTAAAAAAAGATACGCCCGCTCGTACCAAATTCGGAATTATCCGCCGCGTCCCCAACACAGGATATGTCTCAAAATTACTTTCTCCTAGCCTTTCGTCATCATCAATAAACCCTTTTAAATTATAGCAATGCTGCTCCCTGTTAATTGCGTCAATTAACTTAAGAACATCAAAAAAACCGGCGCCGAAAATAACCAGCTTCTTCATAAAATCCCCCAAACCAGGATCAAACGAGCAATCCTTTTTCTTTTATGCTAATATTGCTATATTTTATGATCTGGTTGGACGCATGGTGACACTGTGACATCCTTTCATTTACAACATATCATATGGATAAAGAGAGGCCGTAATATTTCAATAAAGTGCGAAAGGAAGTAGCCGTCCAATGCGTATCTTATTTGTAAACGGATGCCCCGTTTGGGCGAACGGACTGCCCTGGGGTTTTCGCCAATTAAACCATCCAATCGAAATTGTGACACAAATTGAGCAAAAGAGCCTTTATCAAACCATGAAACGTTTTCAGCCTGAGCTAATGCTTACGGTAGGCTGGATAACCGAATATACCACCAGCAAACTAAGGCTCCTCAAAAAAGCCGCCCAGCATTTTGGCTGTTTACAAGCTTACTGGGCGGTTGAAGATATTAATCATCTGCGTAAATGGTCTCTGCCGCTGGTTAAAAAAATCGATCCAAATGTGGTGTTTACGATTAATGCCGCTTGTATCCCTGCTTATCAGGAATGCGGAATACCCGCCTTTCATCTTGATTTTGGCTATAATCCGGAATTTCCTGATTTATCCCATCAAGCACCTGATGACCGTTTTACCCATGATGTAGCCTTAATCGCTAATTGCTATCCCTGCTTGGAGGCGCCGCATAAATTTCGCAACCGGAGTCTGGAAATACTGCTGTATCCCTTGCTGGAAAAGGAGTATGACCTCCTCTTATGCGGAAGGGATTGGGAAAGATCCGTCGTTTTTCAAAAATATGCCCTGACAAGGGTGGCTTATCAGGGAGCAATTTCCTTTGAAGACACCTTTAAGGTCTATAAAAGCGCTAAGATTATCCTCAACCTCCAAAACCAAAATGTCTTTCCTACACAGGTAACTTCCCGCACCTTTGAAATCTTAGGGGCAGGTGGTTTTCAGCTAACTACACGCACCCCAGCCGTAGAAAAGCTCTTTGCACACCGCCGGCACCTGGTGATGTCCGAGTCTCCGTCAGAAACAATGGAATTAGTGGATTATTACCTACATAATGAACAGGAACGTCGGGAAATAGCGCTGAACGGCCAAGAAGAGGTTTTGGCGCAACATACTTACCGGCACCGTGCTGAAACCTTCTTTGCCTGCCTAAAGAAGGCTAAGATACTAAAACACTAGGAAAGGTTGGGCGGAATTTTGACTGTATCCCGATTGACCGGGACACATCTTACGCCCGGAGCAACGTCTTTTTTCTGCCCGGATTTTTCTCTGCCGGCACAACTACAAGGGCTATCCCCATTAAAGCCGGTACTAAAAGGAATGATCTGCGCATCATCCAAATGGGGTGGTAACGGATAACGACTACTTTCTACCGGTGTCGTTGAGGTGAACTGAAAAAGCGGGCCATCGGGTGGTAAAAAAGGCGCACGAGGATCTTTCTTCCGCTTACCTCGGGGGTTTTTCCGGTTTTTACCCTCTTTATTTTCCCCGTCCTTATTGCCGATTTTTCCTTTTACTTTCTTTCCTGCTACTGTATCTGTAATACCTTCCTTTATTTCTTGATAGGCTTTTCTCTCATCGCGCACCTCTTGAATTATTTGCTCGTCTTCTTCAGCCGACCAGTCAGCCACGATAGAGTTAATCAGCGAACCATTTTCCTCATGTTGCAAAGCCTGACCCTTATCTTTATCTACTTGGCAAATCTGCCTAATTGGCTCCACTTGATTTGCCTGCTCATCTTTCTTGACGTTATTGAGTTCACCCCTAAATAAATCGACACGCTCAGCGGCGAGATTCAGCCCATAATACTCCATTAAAGCTCGCTCCAAATGATAGCTAAATAATTCCTTCTCCCCACGTGGTACATTGGTAATCTCGAGCAAAACAGTAGGAACACCGGAAAAATAGTAGCGACAATACCGCCAATGTTGCAAACAAGTACGAATCCCCGGTATTTCAAAATTAATACCTCTTCTCCATTCCGTACAATGCTTAATAATGGCGGCTGTCATGCGGGAATTTTCCCGACGGCTCTTCAAAAACGGAAAAATACGCACGCTGCTTCTTCCGGAATGAGCATCTCCAGATTCTTGTACCGGCAAATTCTCCTCTCTTTGTCGAAAACTAATTAAGACTTGCTGATTCATAATTCTTAATAAACCTTCATAAAATGCCTTTTCGTCACCATTTACAATCAAGGTCCCTTGGCGAATTGCCCCGTCAGGCAAAGAACTAAGGGTTAGATTAACCCCATTAATGCGCGGTTTAACTGCGTAAACCAGCTCTTTTGGCATACTCGTCCCCACCTTACTATCTTTACTACTTACCACTATATGAAAATATCTCGCTTTCTGTTATCGAAAAAATAACAGCTCTTTTCGAAATAAAAGAGCTGTTATGTACACAATGGTATTCTATTAATGAAATCCTGTTCAGCAGACTGCCAAACATTACTGCATGACAAACAATTGCGTAACGACTACGCCATAACGGTCCTGCACGATCCCAATCCCCACATGCGTAAAATTACGATTCAACATGTTAGCCTTGTGTCCGGCACTGGCCAGTAACAAAGCAAAAGCATGCCTGCCATCTCTCGCTTTCGCCAAGTTTTCCCCTACCGAATAAAAACGGATTCCGGCATCATAAACCATCTTGGCAAAAGAGCCATAAACCGGGGAAGTATGGGAAAAATAATTATTTTGGATGATATCGTTACTCTTTAACCGCGCCAGATTAGTCAATTGCGGCATTAACGCCAACGGCTTTAAGCCATTTTTAGCCCTTTCCGCATTGAGAAGTTCGAGCATTTGTTGCTCTTGACTGGGCAATACCCCATTAATATTTTGCCCAGGGGTAGGTTGCGGTTCCGGAGTAGGATTTGGGGCGGGTACCGGTACTGGTTCAGGCACAGGAGTCGGTGTTGGAGTCGGTTCAGGTGTTGGTGTTGGTGTTGGTGTTGGACTGGGTATAGGATTCGGTTGAGTAGTACTTTCCTGTTGCCGCCGAAGTTCCAAAAGCTTTGCGGCACCCCAGGACGCCTGCGCTTCACTAAGACAGAAAAACTGCGTAGCCAAGAATACCCCAAGTACGGCTGAAGCTAGTCTTTTGATCGTTTTTTTCTGCATAAAATACCTCCTGTGAAATAGTACTTTTTTCACCACCTACTATATCTAAAAAAACCGCTAACAACAAACAAGCAAATGAAAGTTGTCGGATTATCTGCCTAAAAGAAATCCGAAGCAGACAGCCTTTCAGCCTATTTTATTTGTTTTATCCCTGCTGCTTTTTTTTACCACCCGCGAAAAGAAGAACACCCCTTTCTGCTCTTGAATAGAATAAAGAAAAATAACTGGCTGCCCAGCAACAAGGAGGAAATAGCATGAGCTGGTATCAAGATAAGGTTCACCTCATCACACCCGGAGCGCCCACCGCATACCCCAAAAGAACACTGCTTCCCATCACCGTGACCAATTTAGACTCACCCCTTGATGAAGAAAAAATCTTAAAAGCGCTCTTGAATTTGCAAGGAATAAATGACGTAAAAACAAATTTAGCGCAGAAACAAGTCTTTATAAATTTTAATCCCGATTTAGTGAGAGTCGAAACCATCGCCTACACCATTTCTAACCTCGGTTATCATTACGTCCAACGTAGCTGAAAACATTGTCACTAAGACCTGGAAGGTCTTATCCCTGCTTAAGATAAAAACTTTTCCTTAGAGAAACAGTAACAATTAGATGTCATGTCTAATAAGATAAAGTAGACCAAAGTAGACATAATTACGAGAAAAAAGGAGGAAAGAAATATAATGGAAGAAGCAAAGATTAGCCAAATAACCCCTGGTATGTGCCCGCCGGAGGGCTGCCCGCCTCCGACCAGAATAGAGTGTATTGTTGTCGATAAAGTATACGATAGTTGCTTCCAAATAAATGACATCACCAGAGATACTACCATTAGCGACTTTACACCCGACTCTTTCAGTGAAGGAGATGTAATTTCCTGCAGTCAAAACGGTGAGATCACCTGTACCGAAATATCGCGTGTTGATGCGGGCGGCGGTTTCTTTACGGTAACCCTTCTTGTCTCCGTTCCGGTAACCCTTACTAATCCCAATGACCCGACCGACATAGTATACCGCACCTTCACCTTCACCAAAACAGCCACACTCTGCTGCCCACCGGGAGTTTCCCCCGATTGCTCCGAAAGCAGTGTTCTGTTCTGCAATTGTGTAATTACCGGATTTACCAATGCCTCTATCGTCGTTACCTGTACTTTACAAGTATGCGTGGTCATTAAATGTATTCTTGAAGTTCAGTTGCTTGTCCCAAGTTATGGCTTCTGTGTTCCGGCTCCCTGTATTACTTTACCGGGAGTATGCCCGCCCACTCCACCAGCTCAATGTTTCTAAAGTAAAGAGGGGTCCTTTGGCCCCTCTTTATATTTTTATCCCTTTTTCCAATCTCACTCGTTTCCATCATGCCTTTTATGTGGGTTAAATTCTTAATTTCCTAGGCGTTTTTTAAGGCCTTCGAGAAAAGCTGTTGCCTTCTTCTTTACCGAAAAGTCCGTTTTTTTAAATTTATCGATCCCTTCCACTACAAACCCCAGAGGCTCGTATGTCGCTTTATTCCCGAGATAGAGCAGATGCGTTAGGTTTTCGTTCTTTGAAGAACTGCTAGCCCGCTGACCGGCAAGAACTGCATTTCCCTCACTATCAAATTTCTTGGCCTGCACATAGTGGCCTGCTATTGACCCAGTGATGGTTTTATTAACCAAGCTTCCATTTGCATCAGCCACTTGGACAACGCTCCCATTTTGGTATCTTTCATAATGCGGTATATCTGCGATGTAAGCCCGTTTTTCAGGATGATACAACATCGCACTTAAAGGATCTTTATAGCTGCATATGTTAACGAATCCCGAATTTTTTAATCTTTGTCTTTCTTCATCTGAAATTGCTTGACCGATCCCATACCCGTCATAAGCAACCCCTGTACAATTGTTATAAAAGGCACACGCGGCGGCCGCCAAAGCAGCTCCCTTTGAATGACCGGTCACGTAATTTTGCCCGCCTTCCGCGTTTTTCGCCACGAATTTACGAGCCACTTCATTCTGCTTTGACTCACTTCTAAAACCGGTAAGATAGTTGTCTATCCAATCTTCCGTGGTTAGTTCGTCAAGCATCTGCAAAATTCCAACCATGCTATTCCCCGACCGGCTTCCTTCAGAACCGCGAAAAGCAAACAAGGTGCTGTTTGCCAAGTTGGGAACCTCAAAGGCGTAACCCACAAATCCACCTTTACCATTTTGGTCCTCAAAATCTTTTAAGGTTAAATTGGCCAGCTTACTGTTGTTGGCCATCTTATCCAAGTTGTCCCTATGTTCGGAATCTTTGATACTCCCATAACCAATATTCTTAGTCGTGTTGTCCAGGAACTGATCAATTTGCTTGATCGTTTTATTCTGGAATATAGTATCGGATTCTGTTTCGTTCATAATATTGGCATAAGCAAAAGTACTCAGCATTAAGTATTCTTCATCAGTCAAATTGATCGCTGAATCCTTCCTGAGCTTACTTAACTCAGAATTATTTAACCCGTTTTGGGTGTTATTGGCGGTATAAAAATTATGTTTCTGCACGAGATAGTTATTAAGCGGAGCCATTAGCGCGCCTGTTAACTTCAGGCTACCCGCATTTATTCCCGCTTTAAGTAGGTGGTAATTCTCGCCTATCTCTCTTTGTTCACTATTCAATTTGGCTTTAAAGTTGCCTATTTTCTTTTCGACATATCTGTCGACTCCATTGTAAATACCTTTTAGTCCGTTGGATAGCCTTGCCGAATAATCATCTGCCGCTCCAAAAACGGTCACGGGGCAACACTGTATTGTCAGCATTCCTACGGTAAGCCCCATTATCAGCTTTTGATACACCCTTTTTTTTAGCATCAGTTATCCTCCTGCCTTAATAAGGTACACCAGGATTAATATTACTTATTAATTAATTTAGTGTTCCGTCTAGTCAAATCTTACTGCAATAGTCTGTCTATTTCAAATAAAGAACTAATAAAAGTTCTGCGACACTACAAATTACCTCCCTCGGACTTCTCCCCTGCCCAGTTTGCCTCTGGCTAAGGAAGCAAAAATGCCGCCGACGCAGATTAGCGTAAACAGAATAAAGGATACTCTAGTACTCTTTACCAATAAACCGCCGTATTCCGGTGTAATTGTCACCGTTCCCAGATAAAGCGTCGTAATGAAGGTCATCAACGCCATACTAAATGATTGCCCAACTTGACGCATTGTCCCTAAGATCGCGGAGGCTACGCCGTATTCTTGTTTCTCCACCGAGCTCATAATTGCGTTGTTATTTGGTGAAGCAAAAAAAGCAAAACCAATACCCAACAAACCCAAATTAATCAGTAAAAACCCCCATGGTGTATCGGCCGTAAGAAAAATAAAAAAGAAAAGTCCTAAGGTCGTTAAGGCCATCCCAAAAGAAGCCACAATCCGCGGTTCCACCCGGTCCGATAATTTTCCGGCAAAGGGCGAGAACAGCGCCTGTAGAGCCGGTTGCCCCAACAAGAGCATCCCCGCCATTTGCGCGTCCAACCCTCTGACTATCTGCAAATGCAAGGAAAGCAAAAAAGTAACCGCATAAGTGGCGCTATAACTAATTAAGGCCGCTAAGCTAGAAAAAGCAAAGGTAACGTTACGCCGAAAAATATTCAAATGAATAAGCGG
>CAZVLC010000011.1:0-13192 GCA_964627885.1 uncultured Peptococcaceae bacterium | reverse complement strand
AGTTAAATTTTTGCGAAGAACAAGGACAAGCTGTTAAGCTACTGCCAGGCTCTTTGTAACACCTTTGCGCAGAGTTGCATATATAGTAAACTACAGAGCAGGGAGAAGAAGGAGGGTTGTGGCAGTAATAGAGAGGAGATGTATCTACAGATGCAGGAAAAAGAGAGGATACATTTTGTGGGAATTGGTGGAGCCGGAATGAGCGGCATTGCTCGTATTTTGCTGGAACTTGATTATCCTGTTTCCGGCTCGGATCTTTGCACTTCGGAAACAACCAAACGTTTAGAGTCTTTAGGGGCGACAATTTATCTGGGGCATCATGCCGATCATGTCCAGAGTAATCTGGCGGCGGTGGTGATTAGTTCCGCTATTCCTTATGATAATCCGGAGGTGATGAAAGCCAAAGAAATAGGCATTCCTGTTCTGCAGAGAGCAGAAATGTTGAGTAAAATAATGAAACGCCAGTGGGGTATTGCCATAGCAGGTGCTCATGGCAAAACAACAACTTCTTCCATGATCTCCTTGATATTTGAAAAGAACGGTTATGATCCGACCATCGTGCTGGGGGGAGAATTGAACGATATCGGAGGAAATGCGAAACTTGGTCAGGGGAAATATTTCGTGGCGGAAGCAGATGAATCTGATGGCTCCTTTTTAAAATTATTTCCACAAATTGCTGTGGTGACTAATATTGAAGATGATCATTTGGACCATTATGGTACGAAAGAGAAAATAAGTGAGGCTTTTTATCAATTTATTCTGCAAACATCGGCGGATGGTTTTGCGGTGCTTTGTGCAGATGATCCGGGGGTAAGACAGCTCTTACCGAAACTGGTAGGAAAGCTCAGAATATTTTGCTATGGGTTGCAAGCTGCTCCAGAAATTGATTACTTAGCCAAGGAGATTACTCTTAATGGCCGGGAAACCCGTTTCCTTGTAGAAAGAAGAGGGCAGGTCCTTGGGGAGATCAGGCTTTGCGTACCGGGAAAGCACAACATCTCTAATGCTTTGGCCGCTGTGACGGCGGGAATGGAATGTGGTTTGTCCTTTGCCGAAATAGCCTCAAGCTTGGGTGAATATCATGGGGTGCATCGGCGTTTTGAAAAGATCGGCGAGGTTGATGGCGTCACCATTGTGGATGATTATGCTCATCATCCCTCTGAGTTGAAAGCCACGTTGCAAGCCGCCCGTACTGTCCACCCTGGGAGGATTGTTGCTGTTTTTCAACCGCACCGTTTTACCAGAACGTTGAATCTTCAGAAGGAATTTGGCACCGCTTTTCAGGATGCCGATGTCATATTCCTGACCGAGATTTATGCGGCCGGTGAAAAACCGATGGACGGAGTAAGTGCTCAATTAATTATTCAACAAATTGAACAACAGACGGAACAAAAGGTGGAATTTATCCCAGACCGGCAAATGCTGGCGGCTCGATTGGCGGAATTAGTACAGCCGGGTGATTTAGTATTGACCTTAGGAGCCGGCAATATTTGTGCGGCGGGGATAGAACTTAAGGAGCTTTTGCTGAAGAGGGCCACAGTAGTTTCTTAAAGATTAAAACGGGAGAATGAGGAGATTAGGATGGAGATCGGGTTGTTTTATCAGCAATTGGTGGAGAAAAATTATGGACCGCTTTTCGTCGCAGAACCATTAAAAAAATATACTAGCTGGAAAATTGGGGGGCCCGCGGATCTTTTCTATTGCCCCAGAAATCATCGTGAATGTGCGGAGGTATTGCAGTTAGCCAGGCAAGCCGCTATTCCGGTAACCTTTTTGGGGGCCGGCTCCAATGTCTTGGTCGCCGATGAGGGGATACGAGGATTGGTGATTCAGACCACTGATTGGCGCGAGGTTACTTGGGAAGAATGCCGGGTAACGGCCGGAGCGGGAACGTTAATTTCCACGCTCAGCCGGGCCGCCGCAGAGCGCGGATTGACCGGGTTGGAGTATGCGGTAGGGATCCCGGGGTCCTTGGGCGGTGCGGTGCTCATGAACGCCGGCGCTTATGGCTATGCCCTTGAGCAAGTAATCGAGAAGGTTAAGTCTCTGGATGAGATAGGGCAGTTGCGGGAATATACCAAAGCAGAACTTGCTTTAGGGTATCGCACCAGTATATTTAAAAAGAAGAAAGAGCTGATTGTTGAAGCAACCTTATGCCTTCAGCCGGGAGACACAGAGGCCATTAAAGAGACGATGAAAGGCTATTTAAATACACGGCGTGAAAAACAACCTTTAGAAATGCCTAGTGCCGGAAGCGTTTTTAAAAATACGGAGCGCGGAGCCGGGCGGTTGGTGGAAGCGGCCGGAGCAAAAGGATTGCGGGTCGGGGATGCCCAGGTTTCCGAAAAACATGCCAATTTTATAATTAATTTGGGCGAGGCGAAAGCTACCGATGTTTTAACCCTAATCGCGGAGGTGCAAAGAGCGGTAAAAAGACAATTTAATGTGGACTTGGAAACAGAGGTTGTCTGTTTGGGCTTTGAAAAGTAGTTACACCGGGAGGTGAAAGCTCTTGGAGAAATACGTAATAATCGGCGGGAATAGATTGTCCGGGACGGTACGCATCAGCGGGGGAAAAAATTCCGTTTTAACGATCTTACCCGCTTGTCTTTTGTCTGACGGGGTTTGTACCCTTCATGATGTGCCAAAATTGAGCGACGTTTTTGTGATGAAAGATGTCCTGGAATGTCTGGGGGCCAAGGTGGATTTTTCCGGGAATACCATGGTGGTGGATGCGACAAAAGTCAGTAATGTCGAATTGCCCGACCGGCTGACCCGGATGATGCGTGCTTCTAATTTAGTGATGGGTCCTTTACTTGCCCGTTTTCAGTATGTAAAGCTGGCTTATCCGGGAGGATGTTCCATTGGGTCGCGGCCGATGGACCAACATTTAAGAGGAATGAAAATATTAGGGGCGGAAATCACGGAGAAACACGGCTACATTGAAGCGAAAACCGCGGGACTAACCGGTAATGAGATCTGTCTGGATTTTCCCAGCGTGGGGGCGACGGAAAATATTTTAATTGCGGCTACTTTAGCCGAGGGAGTAACCACGATCAGAAATGCGGCCAGGGAGCCGGAAGTAGTTGATTTACAGAATTTTTTAAATCAGATGGGGGCAAAGGTTAAGGGAGCCGGTACGGATGTAATTCGCGTTGAAGGCGTGCAGAAACTGGGCTCGGTGGAATATACGATTATCCCCGATCGGATTGAAGCCGGTACTTTTATGGTAATCGGCGCAATCACCGGGGGCGAGATTGTGATTAAAAATGTGATTCCCGAACATATTGAGGCGGTTATAGCCAAATTAAAAGAAGCGGGGGTAGAAATCCGCGAGAATGACCAGGAAATTTTAGTACGCGGGAACGGAAAGACGCAGGGGGTTGATTTTAAAACCATGCCGTTTCCCGGATTCCCGACCGATATGCAGGCACAATTAATGGCATTAATGGCGATATCTGAGGGTACCAGTATTGTGACGGAGACGATTTTTGAAAATAGATTTAAACATGTTGATGAACTTCGGCGCATGGGCGCAGATATTAAGGTAGAAGGACGTGTGGCCATTATTAAAGGGGTTAAAAATCTTAGCGGAGCATACGTGGAAACCAGTGACTTGCGCGCCGGGGCAGCCTTAGTTACGGCGGGGCTGGTGGCCGAAGGGGCTACTGTCTTAGATAAAGTTCACCTGATCGACCGGGGATACGAGAACTTCGAGCAGAAATTGCGAAATTTGGGCGCGCAAATTTTGCGGGTGAACGGAAACGGCATAAAAGAAAGGCATTAGCCTTTTTTTTCTTAAATTCTATTGGACAACAAATTCCTATTTGCTATAATAATTAGCAGGGAGTGGTAGAAAACGATGGCGCAGTCTGGTGGAAAAGTAACCTATATTCACAAAAGGAGAAAAAGAAGCATCTCCGTTCTTGGTTTAGGACTATTTTTATTATTCTGTCTATCGCTATCACTGTATTTCTTTTTAAATTCGGCCTTCTTTAATGTCCGGAAAATTGAGGTTAGCGGCTGTCATACGATCGCAAATGAGCAAATTATTCAACTGAGCGGACTGGTTTTAGGCACTAATCTGATGCAGATTAAGGCCAGTGAGGCCATTAGTAAAATCGAACTGCACCCTGTTGTCAAATCTGTGCGGATTCACCGCAGAATACCCCGTACGATTCTGATTGAGGTGGAAGAAAGAACGCCGGTTGCCTTGGTTGTGGGGACTGACAGCTATTTAGCTGTGGATAGTGAAGGTATTTATCTGAGAAAGGGAGAGGATTTATTAAATGAATTAACATTGCCGGTAATCAGCGGTCTTACTATCGCAGAAAACATTAGTCCGGGCACTGACCTCACAACGGAGGGTTTATCTGCGGCCTTAGAATTACTTGAACAGATGGATGAAGCCTTTTTAAGGAATGTGGCGGAGATAAAGGCATCTTCTCCTTATAGTCTTACCTTTAATATGTTGCAGGGAGTAGAGGTTCGTTTTGGTGAACCGGAAGACGTGGAACATAAGCTAAGGCTTCTGCAGGAACTGTTGCTTGACAATGGTCAGGTCATTAACGACCAAACGGTTGAATATATTGATTTACGTTATAACTCTTTACCGGTAATTAAACGAAAAAATATTTAGCTAAAAAAAGGATAACCGGGGATAGTTGTGGAATAAGCATATAGAGTAGAAATCGTGCGAAAAATGGACAGGGCATTTTACATAATATTATGTTAGAGGAAGGAAAGGGGAATTAATAATGCTGGAGTTTGAAATGGAATCATTAAGCCAGTATGCCCAGATAAAGGTTATTGGTGTAGGCGGCGGCGGGAATAATGCGGTGAACCGGATGATTGAAAGTGGTCTCAAAGGAGTCGAGTTTATTGCCATTAATACCGATGCCCAGGCTTTATACACCTCTAAAGCCGAAAATAAGATTCAAATTGGGACAAAGTTGACCCGGGGCTTAGGTGCCGGGGCCAATCCGGATGTTGGACTAAAAGCGGCAGAAGAGAGTCGCAATGATATAGTTGCCGCCGTGAAAGGGGCGGATATGGTTTTTGTTACGGCGGGCATGGGCGGCGGTACCGGAACGGGTGCGGCACCATTAGTCGCCGAAGTGGCGAAAGAGATGGGAGCATTGACCGTAGGAGTAGTCACCAAACCTTTCACCTTTGAAGGTAAAAAAAGGTTTGGACAGGCCGAGAGCGGTATTGTCAATATTAAATCAAAAGTGGATACCTTGATTGTTATTCCTAATGAGAAGTTGTTGCAGGTTGTCGATAAAAATACGCCGATTAATGATGCCTTCTGTATTGCTGATGATGTACTGCGGCAAGGGGTTCAGGGTATTTCCGATTTGATTGCCGTGCCGGGTTTAATCAACCTGGATTTTGCTGATGTCAAGACAATTATGGAAGATACCGGGGCTGCTTTAATGGGGATCGGGACGGCTTCCGGAGAAAACCGGGCCAGTGTTGCGGCCAGAACAGCTATTTCCAGTCCTTTGCTGGAAACATCCATCGAAGGGGCGAAGGGGGTACTGTTAAATATTACCGGAGGTTCCGGTTTAGGCCTATTTGAGGTTAACGAAGCGGCGGAGATTATTTCCCAGGCGGCAGATCCGGAGGCGAATATTATCTTTGGTGCGGTTATTGATGACAGCATGGGAGATAATGTGCGGGTTACGGTAATTGCGACCGGGTTCGATAAAGCCCGGAAAGAGATGATTTTAGCTACGGATTCATCGGCCAAGCAACCATTTAACATTGATGATTTGGAAATTCCGATTTTCTTAAGAAAGGCTAAAGACAAATAAACTTTCATTAATTTATCGGCATTGTCATCGGGAAATCGGACGTAATCGTGTGGGAAAGCAGCAACCTCTTGTTAAGCAAAAGTGGGGTGCTGCTTTTTTTATCACGGGGAAAAAGAGGATTTCTGCGGTGAAAGGAGTATAACATATAAGATACACGTCAAAATTTAGAAAGAAAGGTGAAACATACGATGAAATTTGTCGCAATTAACGGAAGCCCATTTAAAGATGGTAATACGGCATTTATATTGCAAAAGGGGTTAGCACAGATCAAGCAGTTAGGCGGAGAGGTGGAAATAATTCATGCGTTAGAAGTGTTGAAGAGCTTGAAGGTACCTTTTTGCACAGCTTGCACCAATCCCTGTCAAGGGGCGTGTATGAAAGGAACCTTGATGGAGAAGGCATTAAATAGTTTAAGAGAAGCTGATGGCTTATTAATAGGCTCGCCTGTTTATTTTGGTACGGTTACCGGGGAGTTAAAGGCCTTTTGGGATAAGGCCCGTTGTTTACGGGGAGACAAAGCTTTGCTGAATGTAGTGGGCGGGGCCGTTGCGGTCGGTGCTTCACGTTTTGGTGGACAGGAGGGCACCTTACGTGCTATCCAGGATATGATGTTTGTGCAAGGAATGACCATTGTTGGCGATGGGCAACGGGAGTATGATTGCGGCCATTATGGCGTTGCTGCGCAGCGACTGGCTATGGAGGATCAATATGCCTTAGAGAGAATTATCATTATGGCGAAGCGAATTTACGAGGTTGCTGGAGCAACAAAGAAATTGCGGCTTTCCGGTGACTAACTCCCAAGGTTACGTTTAGCCTAATGCTTAATTTGTAGTGAAGCAAGGATTAAGGTTGGAGTTCGAAGTTATAAGGTGGAGGGTTTAACGATGACGATCTGTGAAGAGCTGGAGAATTTTGAAGAAAAGTATTTGGCCCCATATGCAACGTGTTCTTCCCGGAGTAAAGGCAGGGAGATAGAAGAGGAGCCTGATACGATCAGAACTTGTTTTATGCGGGATCGAGACAGAATTATTCATTCTAAATCCTTTCGGCGGCTCAAACACAAAACCCAGGTCTATATTTCACCAAATAATGATCATTACCGGACAAGACTGACGCACACTTTGGAGGTAAGCCAAATTTCCCGCACGATCGGCAAAGCGTTAGGTCTCAATTTGGATTTAATTGAAGCGATCGCTTTAGGGCATGATGTGGGGCATACCCCTTTTTCGCATACCGGGGAGGAAGTGTTAAACAGGTTATTGCCGGGCGGCTTTCGCCACAATGAAAATAGCGTGCGGGTGCTTACTCGTATTGAACAAGGCAAGAAAGGTCCGGGGCTTAATCTAACTCAAGAGACTTTAAAAGGGGTCCTTTTTCATAGTGGGTTGGAAAAGAAAGCCGGTGAAGAGAATACTTTGGAAGGGCAGGTCGTGCGTTACTCCGACAAAATTGCCTATATACAGCATGATATTGATGACAGTATCAGAGCAGGGGTATTACAAACAACTGATCTTCCAGGGGAGTATTTGGAAGTGTTGGGGTATGATCTGAGTGCCAGAATCACTACCCTGGTGGAGGACATAGTACAGAATAGCCGCAGAAATTTTCGCGCCGGCAATTGGCAGATTAGCTTAACCCCGACAGTTAGTGAAGCGATTAAGGGCTTGCGCGCCTTTATGTTTGATACGGTTTATCAGGGACCTTTGTGTATGGCGGAACGCCAAAAGGTTATTTATGTTGTCGAGTTTTTATTCGATTACTATGTCAAAAACTATGAACAACTCCCGGAGTTTTATCAAAAAATTGCTTTAGACGAGGGACTTGAAAGAGGAGTTGCCGATTATATTTCCGGGATGACCGATAATTATTGTACGGCAGTATTCCGGAATTTGGTTTTGCCTCGTTCCTATATTGAGATCAATCGTCCGGAGATATCGTGACGTGCTTAAATCCGCACTTTTGTTTTGAGGTTATAGAAAAAAATTGCATATATTTTGAGAAAAAAAGCAGGAAGTTGAGAACATATCACGAAATAATGGTAATTGTGTCTGTAATATTTTTTTAAAAGCAGGAGAAAAGGTCTTTTATGGCGAAATGATTTTAAAATATCAATAAGGTGTTGAGATGTGTGCCCGGACAAATAACCCAAGAATTTATCGATGACCTGCGGAACCGGGTGGATATTGTGGACATTATTAAGGAATATGTTCCACTTAAGAAGCAGGGACAAAACTATAAAGGTTTATGTCCGTTCCATTCGGAAAAAACATCCTCATTTGTTGTCTCCCCGCATAAACAGATTTATCATTGTTTCGGTTGTGGCAAAGGTGGGAATGTGTATACGTTTCTGATGGAAAAGGAAGGGCTTACTTTTCCGGAAGCTGTTGCTCATTTAGCCAAGATTTGCGGTGTTCCGGTCCCTCAAGGGGAGCTTACTCCGGAAAAAGCCAGGGAAAATTCATTAAGAGAGAGATATTTTCATATTAATGAACTGGCGGTACAATTTTTTCAGGAAAAGTTGGCAAGCCCTTTAGGGAAGCAAACCAGACTATATCTCGATAAACGTGGGATTGATAATGAATTGCTTCGCAAATTTGCACTGGGTTTTGCGCCTGATTCTTGGGATGAATTGAGTCTCTTTTTAGTAGCTCAGGAAATTTCCGAAGAAGAAATTGTTACTTTGGGACTTGCGGTGAAGGGCCAGCGTGGTAGTTTGGTTGATCGTTTTCGCAATCGGGTAATCTTCCCGATTATGGATGACCGCAGTCGGGTAATTGGCTTCGGTGGCAGGGTGATGGATAATAGTCAGCCCAAATATCTTAATTCTCCGGATACGCCACTTTTTAGTAAGGGGCGCCACCTTTACGGGTTGCATTTAGCTAAAACAGTAATCCGAAATAATGAACAGGCCATTTTGATGGAAGGATATATGGATGTAATTGCCGCTCATCAATATGGAATAACGCAGGCGGTGGGTACCTTAGGGACCGCGTTAACGGCCGATCATGGCAAATTATTGATGCGCTATACATATAATGCAGTTTTATGCTTTGATGCCGATGTGGCAGGGCAGGAAGCCAGTATGCGCGGTTTGGATGTTTTGCGGCAACTGGGGATCAGGGTAGCGGTGATGACGATCCCTGATGGCAAAGACCCAGACGAATTTTTACGCAAAAATGGGCAGGATAGTTTCCATACGCTGATTAAACAGGCCCCCTCCCTTGTTGAATATAAATTAGGCAAGCAGATGGAAAAATATAATAAGGATACGGTTACCGGTAAAGTACAAATTGTCCAAGCAATCTTACCTGATTTATTCCAAATTCAAAGCCCGGTAGAACGCCAAGGTTTGGTTGACCTGCTGGCGCAACGTCTTTCTCTTTCTGAGTCGGCCATTTTCGCCGAGATGAGAAAATATCAGCTCGGTGCCACCCGCAGGCCCGAAAATAGAGGAAATGAGAATGAACAGGTTCAGGAAAAAGCATCGCATGCAAGTCGCGACCTGACGGCAGTGGAAAAAGCGCAACGTTTCTTAATTCGGGTATTGGTGGAAAACCCGGAGACGCTTGCCGAAATAGAAAAAGCCGGAGGGAAAGAACTGTTTACCGACCAGTTTTATCAAGAAATTTACCGCGTGCATTATTTATTACGTCAGGCTGGTCATAATATAAAGGCTGAAGACTTAATTACGCAGTTGGAGCATGAAGAAACCAGAGAGAAACTAACGGAGATTTTGCTGGATGATCTAATTCCGCCGGATTGGGGAAGAATATATAAAGATTGCCTGGCGACGGTACAAATTGAATGGTATAACCAAAAAATCAGTGAGAAAAACTCATTAATGATTGAATATGAAAAAAGCGGTAATGTCACCAAATCTTTAGAAATTATGGCTGAACTTCAGAAGATGATTCAACATAGGCAAAGCTTGGTGTCAACCCTGGTGAAGGGGGGGAATACTATTGAAAGATGAAAAGGATTTTGAAAAACTGAAAGCGGAAGGGATCAAGGAGCTGCTTGAAAAAGGGAAGAAGCGAGGTAACCTTACATACAATGAGGTGAACAGCGCGCTTGAAGGTATTGAGCTCAATCCTGACCAAATCGAAGAAATCTACGAACGTTTTAGTTCCGTGGGGATAGATCTTGTACCTGATGCCTCAGAGATAGAAACTTTAGAAGAAGAGGAACCACTTGATTTAGAAGATCAGGAAGAAGATGAAAGCGAAGTCGATCTGGATTTATCCGTACCGGAAGGGGTCGGGATAGATGATCCTGTCCGGATGTATTTAAAGGAAATTGGACGAGTATCTTTGCTTTCGGCTGATGAAGAAATTGAATTAGCCCAAAGAATGGAAACAGGCGATGAAGAAGCAAAACGTCGGTTGGCCGAAGCTAATTTGCGTTTGGTTGTCAGTATTGCGAAAAGGTATGTGGGTCGGGGCATGTTATTCCTTGACCTAATCCAGGAAGGTAATTTGGGTCTGATTAAAGCCGTAGAAAAGTTTGATTTCCGCAAAGGCTTTAAGTTCAGTACATATGCCACCTGGTGGATCAGGCAGGCGATTACCAGGGCGATTGCTGATCAGGCAAGAACAATCCGCATTCCGGTGCATATGGTGGAAACAATAAATAAACTGATCAGAGTATCACGGCAGTTGTTACAGGAATTAGGCCGGGATCCGCTACCGGAAGAAATCGCGGAGGAAATGGAAATCTCTGTGGATCGTGTAAGGGAGATTCTAAAAATTGCGCAGGAACCGGTGTCATTGGAAACACCGATTGGCGAGGAGGAAGATAGCCATTTAGGTGATTTTATCGAAGATGAAGATGCCCCGGCACCGGCCGAAGCCGCATCATTTATTCTTTTAAAAGAACAGCTGGAAGAGGTCTTAGAAACCTTAACACCCAGAGAGGAACGCGTTCTGCGTCTGCGCTTTGGCTTGGATGACGGGCGAGCCAGGACCCTTGAAGAGGTTGGACAGCAGTTTGGCGTTACCAGAGAAAGAATTCGGCAAATCGAAGCAAAAGCATTGCGTAAATTAAGGCATCCCAGCCGTAGTCGCAAACTGAAGGATTATTTGGATTAAGAAGCAAAAGTTAGTACTTGACCGATGCGCATTCTTATTATAAAATGATTATTGTCGCGTTAGAAAGTAATGGGCCTATAGCTCAGCGGTAGAGCCACCGGCTCATAACCGGTCGGTCCCTGGTTCGATCCCAGGTGGGCCCACCACACAAAACAATTCATATGGGCGATTAGCTCAGCTGGGAGAGCGCCTGCCTTACAAGCAGGATGTCGGCAGTTCGATCCTGTCATCGCCCACCACAATGCTTATGAACAGGATTGTCACCAAAATAGATGGGGGCAATCTTTTTTATTGTTACTTTAAGAAATTCAAGGTATAAATTATGGGTATAAATAAAGGAAAAACGAGATAAAAGGAGAAATAAAAATTGGGAAGGACAACACAAAGCTGGCCGAAATTATCAGAGCGCCTGCTCACTATCGCGGCTTTGGTTCCAGCCGGAGCAAGGGTGGCCGATGTGGGGACCGATCATGCGCAACTCCCTTGTTATTTAGTAGGGACGAAGCAGGCGGCTTATGTGGTTGGAACCGATGTACATCAAGGACCTTACGAAAGAGCCAGGCAAACGGTAGAGGAGTATGCTTTAGATGAAGACATCGCGATTCGTTGGGGCGACGGTTTAAAGGTAGTAAAGCCTGGCGAAGTAGATACAGTTGTTGTTGCCGGGATGGGCGGTACGGCGATCCGGAAGATCCTCACGGAAGCACCGGAGGTGGTCGGGCACTTGCGCAAAGTCCTTTTGCAGCCGATGACTAATCCGGAGGCGGTTCGTCTTTGGCTGCAGGAGCAAGGCTGGATAATCACGCAAGAGGATCTAATTTATGAAGATAAACAATACTACCAAATCATCGCGGCAGAACCCGCTTCCTTGGTCTCTCCGGCGGTAAGAGACGTTGTCGCGCAGAAATCCTCTCAGGAATATCCTCAAGAAGCATTCGTGGAATTAGAGCCGTTCTATGGCCCGCTTTTAATTCGCCGGCGGCATCCTTTATTGCCGGATTTATTGAGGAGAGATTTGGCCGGATTACAGGTTGTGTTGGCGCAATTGGGGAAATCTACGCAGGAAGATGTGCAGCTTCGCTGTAAAGAATTTCAAAGGCAAAGGCAAAAAATGAAGGAGTTGAGGGAATGGCTGTTAGCTGCCAAACCATCATCAATCTAATGGAAAAGTATGCACCAAAAAACAGGGCGGAAGATTGGGATAATGTCGGACTGCAAATGGGCAGCCCTGCCCAAGCTGTTTCTTGTGTTTTTCTCTCGCTTGATTTAAATGAAGCGATTTTAGCAGAAGCCTTGCAAGCGGGGGCGGATATGTTGGTAGTTCACCATACGCCCTTTTTCAAACCACTTAAACATTTAAGGACAGACCTGCCACAGGGTAGATTGCTGCAGAAAATAATGCAACAGGGGCTTGCCTTATATGCTGCTCATACAAATCTTGATGCAACCGTTGGGGGAGTAAATGATGTCTTAGCCCAAAAGTTAGGGTTGCAGCAGGTAGAATTATTGCTGAAAGCACATCCCTACGAAGAAGTGGCTTGTGATTTGTATGCATTAGCCAATGAGGGGGAAAAAGCCGGGATAGGGCGGATCGGCAGCTTACCACATCCCTGTACTTTACAGGAGTTTATTGCGCTGGTCAAGGAAAGGCTGGACTTGTCCATGGTGCGCTATTGCGGTGATCTGGCCAAACCGGTGACGAAGGTGGCCGTTTGTGGGGGAAGCGGAGCGGCTTACCTTGGGCGTGCTGCTTTTAAGGGTGCTGATGTTTATTTAACGGCCGATCTCAAATACCATGAGGCGCAGGAAGCCCAGATGCTGGGATTGGCTTTGGTTGATGGGGGCCATTTTGGCACGGAACAGCCGATAATAGCTGTTGTGGCCGATTATTTAAAAGAGGAGTTGCAGAAAGAGCAGGTGCAGGTTGTTACCTCGCGGCTCAATAGTGACCCGCTGTCATTTTTATAGGATAGGATTATTCCTGTCCTTTTCTTTTTGCCTTTTAAAGATAGATCAGACGGAGGGAGAGAATAGCATGAGTCAGGAAAAGTTATTATGGCGGTTACAGGAGTTAAAACAAGAGGAGAGTAAACTAAAAACGGCGGAAGAGTTAAAAAATTGGGTTAGTAAGTTAAAAGAGTTACAGGCGAAGGTTTTGAGTGGGGAAAAAGATATAGAGCAGCTCTTGCAGAAAATTGCCGCGGGAGAGCAAACGGCAGGGCAGTTGGAAGAAAGAATTCAGGAGCTACAGGAAAAAGTATTGTTTGGCGACAACCGGGTTTCTGAAAA
>CAZVLC010000010.1:0-13504 GCA_964627885.1 uncultured Peptococcaceae bacterium | reverse complement strand
AAGGGAGGATGAGTGCTAAAAGCGGAATTTACGTTAATATTTTTGGCCAGTGGATTTACAATAAATAGCCCGGCAGTCGCCTCATTGGCAAAGCCTTCTTCGTTAGCTTGGGCGGGATTTTGCTGATCGGCCAGTTTTTGCAGTGCGGAGGCCAGTCCCAGCGGGTAACCCAGAATACGGGCGGCCGTGGCATCGGCCATGTATTCTCTGCTGCGCGACAAAGCTAATTGTAGCAGCTTCGCCAGGAGAGGCGCAAAGATAATGGTAATGAGACCGATGATCATGATTACCGGATTTTTTTTGGCATTGCTTTTGCTATTTCCGCCGTAAAAGGCCATTCTTCTAACCAAACCGGCAAGATAGACTAACGTACCGGCCAGTACAACTGCGATTCCGGAGTAAAGAATATCATAGTTCTTAATGTGCGAGAGCTCGTGCGCAATTACTCCTTCTAACTCTTCACGATTCATAATTTTAAGGAGGCCCCGCGTTACCGCAACTACGGAATGTTCAGGATTCCGGCCGGTTGCAAAGGCGTTGGGAACATCAGTTTCGATAATGTAGGCTTTGGGGGTAGGAATATCTGCCGCAATGGCAACCCCTTCCACCGTATGATAGAGATAGGGCTCCTCTTCTTTTTCCACCGGACGAGCATTACTCATGGTTAAGATAACCTTGTCACTGAAAAAATAGGAAAAAAAGCTACCTCCGATAGCCAAAAGTAAGGCTAGAAGCCCAAAGAAATACGCTTGTTCGGGGGAAAAGGCTTGGCTTATGGTAAAGAATACGGCAAAAATTAGTAGGCAAAAAACAGTAATAAAGGCAAGAGTTTTATTCTTATTCTTGTTAATTAATTGAAAATCCTGCATAAGTGGAGATGCCTCCTTGAGAGGTAATGTTTAAAAGCTTACTTTTACTGCTTTACGGGCTTCCTCTTCTTGAACTTCAAAGAATTCTGCCGGTTTAAAACTAAAGGAGTTGGCAATGATATTCGTAGGAAATATTTCGGTAGTTGTATTGTAATCCATGACGGCATTGTTATAACTTTGCCGGGCATAGCTAATCTTATTTTCTGTACCGGTTAATTCTTCCTGTAACATCATAAAGTTTTGGGAAGCCTGTAATTGCGGGTAGCTTTCCGCTACGGCAAAAAGTGATTTCAAGGCACCGGTCATCATATTCTCCGCTGCGGCAGTTTCTTGGACACTGTTGGCATTCAGAAAAGCGGAACGAGCCTTGGTAACTGATTCAAAGACATCTTTTTCGTGAGCGGCATAACCTTTCACCGTTTCCACCAGATTAGGAATCAGGTCATATCTCCGTTGCAACTGCGTGTCTATACGTGCCCAATTGTTTTTCACCGAGTTTCTTAGGGTTACCAGTTTGTTGTACATCAAGATGACAGCGAGAATTAATACACCCAGAACCACCAAAGCAATAATCATTTTTTTTCCTCCCTTTAGGTTTTTCTTTTATTATACAAAATTTGACGAAAAAAAGGAATAAAATTACTCGTGAAATACTCCCCACACATCAGAGGTAGGTTTTTCTTGGGCCTACCAATTAACGTTGGGACGAGCGAGAAGCGACCGGTGAAAACCAGAAAAATCCTGGAAATATCATGCTTAAAAAAAAGGAATTTGCATAATGCTGGCGAATATTATATTTATATACGTAGCGGAAATGAAATTTAGGAGGGTAATGCCTATTAATATTTAGTATTTAAACAGAATATGTTCAATTAGTAATTTATGAGTTGAAGGGCTGGTTTCCAGTACTTTTTTTATCTCAGCATTTTCATAATTGAAGAGGGGGTGGGAAGATGAAAGAGTATCAACCGTGGAATGACTCTTGGCAGTATGAAATAATCCATATTTTGCTTCCCTACCAGTCTAGCGCACCTGTAGAAATGGGCTGGAATTTTACTTACCCTGTTTTTCTTGAGGCCATAAACAAAGGACTAAAAGGGGAGCCTTTTTGGAAAGCAGTGGCCGGAGCAATGATCTATGTGATGGGACATCAGCCGGACAATAGTCTGAATCCTTCTTATATTTATTGGCTTCAGCAGTATAAGCCATCTATTGTGCAGGAAATTATTTATGATGGGGTGGAAAATGCCATTGCCAATAGGTTCGAAAAGGCCGTTTGGCTTTTTCAGGCAGCAATTCTTCTTAAATCGGATTTACCGGAGAGTCATTTTAATTTAGGATTGACTTATAGTCAATTAGGGCTCAATTTAATTAAGAAAAAGAAAAAAGAGGAAGGGGAAAGCTGTTTAAAACTGGCGGCACAGTACTTTAAAAATGCCTTGGAATTGGATCATCAATTATATTTAGCGTGCTATAATTTAAAATATATTTATTATCATATGGGTATGGTAGATGAAGGGGAAAAATACATCGAGAAGGATATTCCGTTGTTGATGCAGAAGGAAGATTGTGCCCCCTTAATCGAAAATGGGGACTATTTTAAGGCGGCTTTTAAAGAGAGTATGTAATCGTGAAAAAGTATGTAATGATAGATGGTATGTCAAAAGGAATATTTAAGTACGGGAATGGTCGATAGTGACATTTCATGGATTAATTCAAGTATATACAGGAAACGGGAAAGGGAAGACTACCGCAGCAATCGGCCTTGCTCTTCGGGCCTTGGGAGCGGGTAAACGGGTGATGTTTTTACAGTTTATGAAAAACAGGGCTTATAGTGAGCATCAAATTCTTCCCACTATTTCACCTAATCTAACCCTGGAGTGTATCGGAAAACCTTTTTTCATTATTGCCGAAGGGACGATGTCTGAAGAGGAATTGGCTAAATGGCGGGATCAGGCGGTGATATTTCCACCGGGTGAGCCACCCCGTGAATATGTAGAGCAAATATCGCGAGGTTTAGTCAGAGCTAAGGAGGCTGTCAGTGGGGAAGAATTTGACGTTGTCGTTCTTGATGAAATAAATGTGGCTTTACATTTTGGGTTGGTTACTTGGATGCAGGTCAAAGAGTTGTTGGATAATAAGGGGGAAAAAGTCGAGTTAGTTCTGACAGGAAGAGGAGCGCCCCCTGAGTTAGTGGACAGGGCGGATCTTGTTACCGAAATGAGGGAGATCAAACATTACTATACCAAAGGAATACTGGCCAGAAAAGGCATAGATTGTTAAAAACACTCGTTTAAATGAATTAAACGAGTGTTTTTTCTTTTTCAGTCAGGAGCGGCATCAAAAGTGCCCCGAGTAAGAAACCGCCGATATGGGCCCACCAAGCTACAGAGCTGTCAGTTAATCCGGCGTTGGTAATGCCGTTGAAGATTTGAATCATAAACCAAAAGAGCAGAAAATAAACAGCAGGGATTTTCCGAATCAGCACAAATATAAAAATAAAAATTAGTGTGGTAATTTTGGCTTTCGGGAAAGTAACAATGTAGGCGCCTAACAATCCGGCTATAGCCCCGCTTGCTCCCACTAAAGGAATATTTGAATTTGCGGCGGTGAGAAAGTAAATCAGATTAGCGCCAATACCTATGAATAGGTAAAAGAGAAGAAAACGCAGATGCCCCAAGCGGTCTTCGATATTATCACCAAAAATCCATAAATAAAGCATGTTAAAAATTACGTGAAACCAGGTGCCGTGTAGAAAAATGGCGGTTACCAACGGCAAATGAAGGAATCCTAATAGTGAAAGGACCTGAATTTTTTCGGTAAGTACGGACGGAATAAAGGCATAATGGAGAATAAGCTGTTCGGATTCCAAGGGGGAGCTGATTGACTGCTGAAAGAAGATGAATAAATTTAGGATAATTAGACTGATGGTAATAATGGGAAAACTTCCGGAGCGCGTATTATCACGTAAAGGGATCATTTTTTCTTTTTCACCTCTTTTTTCCTTGTTCGTATCTCTTCCTTATCTTCTAATTTGGCACTGTTGTTTTGGTTACAGAATTAGCAAGTATTCTTAAACAGATGGCGCGGTATTTTTTGCCCGCGCCGTTAAGTTGTAATGCTTATTATTCCCGATTTTTCTTATTCTTCTCTGCTTTCTTCTTCCTTTTCTGCCGCTTTTCTTTCTACAATAAGGTTTTTAGGGTTGTAAAAAAAGATCCACTGGTCTTTTAAAGGAGCTTTCACTGCTTCCTCAAAATTAACAGAATTCTGGACTTTCCAAATCCATCGATCCATAGTTTTCGTACCTCCTTTGGACTCTTTTTGGGCAAATACTTTTGTCCTTTTATCATATGAATTTTACAAGGGAAAGGAGACACAACATCCGGATAAAGTTCAATAGATAGATTATTATGTTCTGAGAATGTGACGGAATCTTTCAATTGATGTCCAGAATATCGGCCAGGCGGATAAAAAGGCGTTGACCTTCTTCATGCCACAGGGTCAGTTTACCTTCCCACATTTTGTTTTTCCCCGCCTTCATAAAAAACCCCTTCTTCCAAAAGAAAGCTGCCGCGCAGCAGGCTCTTTTCACCGAATTTATTTTTGATTTGGTCGATAGCCTGATAAAGCTTTTTTTCATGTTCAAAAAAAGATAACTGTTGGCAGTCTGAACGGGTAAGATTACTCAGGGAGATTCCTAACAGGCGCACCGGTTGCTGAGCCGGCCAATATTGCTGAAAGAGTTTTAAGGCTGTATCGTAGACTACCGTCGGATAGGCCGTTAATTCTTGAAGGCTACAGGAACGGCTTATTCCGGCGAAATTTGGCCCTTTCACCGTGAGGGAGACGGTTTTACCCAGGTAATTGCCGAGGCGGGCTCTTCGGCAAACTGCCTCAGCCAGTTCCAACAGGACAACTTTAATTTCCTGGAGATGTGAGTAGTCTTTGGGAAGTGTAATTTGGTGGCCGACACTTTTTACGGTGTCCAATGAAGCAGGGTTGACCGGACTGGTATCTTGCCCTCGGGCGAATTCCCGCAGCGAGGCTCCCATAATACCAAAACGTTGTTGAAGAAGTTCGAGGGGAGTTTGCGCCAGATCTCCGATGGCGCGGATACCCATATTTTGCAGGTGTTGTTCCATTTGTTTGCCTACTCCAAAGAGTTCACCGATGGGTAAAGGCCAAAGCCGTCTGGGAATATCCGCTTCGGTAAGGATGGTGAGACCATCGGGTTTTTGCAGGCCGGCCGCCATTTTGGCTGCAACCTTCGAGGGGCCAATGCCAACCGAACAAAGGATGCCAATTTCCTCCTTAATCCGTTTTTTGATAGTTTGCGCCACTTGTAAAGGGGTTCCCCAAATTTTCTCCGTACCGGTCAGTTCTACAAAAGCCTCATCAATACTAAATGGTTCCACTAAAGGACTGAAATCGCGCAGAATACTAAAAATACGGTTGGAAAAGTCTACGAAAGCAGGGTAGTTTGGTGGGCGTAAAATAGCCTGCGGACAGTGCATTTTGGCTTCCCAAATAGGCATGCCCGTTTTTACACCCCTTTTTTTTGCCTCGTAGCTGGCAGTGAGAATAATGCCATGACGTTTTTCCGGATCCCCCGCGATAAGGAGAGGCTTGTCTTGTAGTTCCGGCTCTAACACTTGCGTCACACTGGCGAAAAAAGCATTCATGTCGGCTAAGAGAATTGTTCTTTTCATGACTTTAGTATATCATCCGAACACCCGTTCGTCAATGTTGATTATTTCGGAAAAATTTTCTACTGATGCGTTATAAGCAAAGATAATTTGCATATTTTCTCTCAAGGGCAAAAATTAAATATTTTTTGGTAAGCCGGGAGGAGAGGAATGAGGGCTAAAGTACCTGTGTGGTTAGGGCTAATATTGTTGCTTTTGTTCACCTGCTGGGGAGTCAGTGATTGTCTGAAGTTGCCGGCCGAAGAGTTAGAAAGGGAAACGCGTCTTTATCAAGGCCGGGTAAAATATGGTGAGCCCTTAGGCTGGGAGGAAGTGAATAAGCTTTTTCCCAAGTTTACCACTGCCTTACTCACGGATTTGGAAACCGGGAAACAATTTGAGGTAGAGCGCCGGGGGGGAACTTTTCATGCCGATATACAACCGGTTACCAAGGGGGATACAGCGGTATTAAAGGAAATATACGGCGGTGCGTGGAGTTGGCGGCGGCGGGCTGTTGTCGCAGAGATTGGGATGTCACGTTTGGCTGCTTCGATCAATGGGA
This sequence comes from uncultured Peptococcaceae bacterium, assembly GCA_964627885.1. Lineage (GTDB taxonomy): Bacteria > Bacillota > Peptococcia > DRI-13 > DTU073 > UBA3937. Next base: position 7,385 of record CAZVLC010000010.1, on the reverse strand, counting down.
TGCCGCATGGCGCGGGGAAATTAAACAATAATTTTCCAGGGCATTTTTGTATTCATTTTCTGGAGAGTCGAGTTCACCTAAGTAAAAAGGTTGACCCAGCGCATCAGATGATGATTTGGAAAGCGGCGGGGTATCCGGAAAGGCCTTTTGCCAAAGCTGAGCCGGAGGAAGTAATAAACCTGGTTCTGACAGCGCTGAACCAGGAAGATGTGGGGCTAGCTTTGTTCGGCCTAAGTTGCTCTTCGGGGGAGGATATCTGGCTGGTCACGGAGGCTTTGCAAGGTCGATTGCCCTCTCTTACTTTAAAAAGCCTAAACATGATAAAAGAAGCAAAAGAAGGAAAGAAAGAAAAAGAAGGAAAGAAAGCAAAGGATGTAAAGGAAATAGGGGAAGGAGAGAAGGCAAAGGGAAGAAAAGAAGCAGCGGGAACTGAGGACGAGGTAAGAATTTATGAGGTTGCCTTGACTTTGCAGTACCCTAAAGAAAGAGCGAAGCAAGAGCGGAAGGGACAGCTTACGGTGGTGAAGCACCTTGTAAGAACTTCCGAGCAGGGCGAGAGATGGCGGATTGAAGGAGAAGGGTTAATAACACTTTTGCAACAAGAACAGCCCGCCTCTTAATTATTTCTCTCCGTGTTTTTCCCCGCCATGATGCGGATATCTTCAATCCGGACATGATAGCCTTCCGTTTTGTGCAAAACAAGATTAATCAGTCCGGTATGATTAAGGTTCATCATGCAAAAACCGGGCAGAAACGTCATCCGGCAACCGAAGGTGGGTTCATTACGCACCGTAGTAGCGATACCTTCAAAGCCAATCATATGATAAGCTTTCAAATCTTTGACCTCGTGTTCCCGGTTACGTGAATATTGGGGACCGACTACCCAGGTGTAGAGAAGTCCCGTGAGCGGTTCAGCTTCGATTACCTGCAAAACGTGGGGGATGGGACAACCCGCCCCCATCGGGCGGCCGAGGACAAAATCGCCTTTGGTAATCTGCATTTTTTCGACGAGATCAGCCCGAAAAGGCAGGACGATTTTTCGTGCCGAGATTTCTCCGGGCAGAGGATTGAGAATAAAGTCATAAGGATTACCCAAGATGTCATAGGGAGGATAACTCGCTTCGGTTATTTCGTGTAATCGATCACTCCGGCTATTCTTTTTTGCTTTATGGTAATAGGGACAATCTTCATAGGTTTTCTTTCCGCTGTTTAATAAGTGAAGAAAGTTTTTGCAGTTTTCCGCTCCGCACAGTCCGCAGTTTTTGCCTGGCGGAAGCCAATGTTTTACCGGGCTCATCATTATTCCCCCCGATACAAGTATTCGGCGGCCAGACCGTCCAGTTTTTTCACAATACCGAAATGATATTTCCAGCCAATTTCTTTTTTGCCTACACAGATTGTGCAGGTTCCCAAGGGCGGATTGCCTTTCAGCAAGAGAGTTTCCCGGTCAATAGACGGGGATTTTTTAATGAGCTCATAGAGCCTGTTAAGCGAAGTCCCTTGGAGGGCATTGGTTTCTAAGAGGACAATACCGGGATGAACATCTTTGATTTTTTGGATCAGGACTTCCCGTTCCGCTTGACTAACCAAATCAATTTTTGTCACCACGGCGACATCGGCCAGGGAAACCATGGCGCCCATTTTTTCCGGGGCGTGAATACCGGCAATCGAGCTTAAAACGACGATACCGATTCCTTGGTTAAGATAAGGGGAACAACGCAGACAAAGGCCTGCACTTTCCACAATAAATAGGTCCGCCTGATTATTTTCCGCCCATTCCACCGCTTCGCCCATGACCATAACCTCGGCATGATCGGGACAGAGATCCCCTGAATAAATTTTTTTGGTCAGGATTTGAAATTCCTTGTGCAACTCGATGTCTTCATAGGCTTTGACCACATCTATCTTTAAATAGGCCATTTTCAAATCAGGATGAAAAGCTTTAACGATTTGTTTCGTCAAGGAAGTTTTCCCCGCAGAGGGGGGGCCGGCAATGATGACCAGTTTCAAGAATACAACACCACCTTAATTTTTTTGCGTTTCGCTGTACAGATAATTTTGCCGTCAAGCAAAGCTAACGTTTAACAACTCATTTGTAATTTCAAATCCCGCCCGGAGATTTTCCCTGATCACGCCCATTTTGCGGTCAAGTTCCAGCAGGTTTTTCGCCGCACCGGTTTCTGACTCATTTTGGCAAAGAACTTTCTTGACGGCACCGTTTCCCATGATTAGGCGCTTTTTGGTGAGAAGGGCGATAACGGGGTCATGAGTGACAAAAATAATAATTTTGGAGGTTTTATTAATGATCTCAATAACCTCTTGTTTAAAGATCCCGGCATTTTCAATTTCATCAAGCAGAATAATGGGGGCAGCACCGATTAAAAGAGCGTCTGCGATTAAAAGAGAACGGGTCTGTCCTCCGGAAAGAACGGTCACTTTATACGGGGGCTTTATTTTTTCCCCCGTAAATTTATTGGCCAGTTCGATGGTTTCATTAACAATTTTTTTATTCTTGATTTTGCGTGCCCGCGCATGGATGTTTAAAAAATCCTCCACAGACAAGTCGGCGAAACATTTGGTATTTTGTGTAATCATGGCGATGGGTTTTTGGGCCGGGTCGTATCTTACTTCCTCGCGGGGAATTTCTCCATTAATCAAAATGTGTCGATCGGTTGATGTGTCGCCTTGCGCTAATAATTCAATATCGGTGATAAAGGCGGTCTTTCCGCTTCCGGTAGGGCCCACGATAGAGATTGTTTCTCCGGCCTGGATTGTTATGTGGTCAAAGTTTTCTCTGCTTCCGTTTTTATCTTTGCCAGGCAAAATAGTTAGTTCTTTGATCATGCCTCGTTACTCCTTCCCTTGAATTCTCATTGGAATTCTTTTATTTTGGCAAATGCATTCTTTTCCTTATTTTCATCAACGATACCTTGAGAAGAATAAGAAGGTATCGTCGCAAAGAGATCGGTTAGACAGCAGTATTCGATATCGGACCATTGCCCCTTCAATAATAAAGCTCTGCCGTTCTTTGACTGGCTGAGATTATAGGGTAAGTTTTGCTGAAAGTGCTGATATAAGGCTAAAGCATTTAAAGCCCGATCGTTAATTATTAGTTTTCTGGTTGCTTGCAAGAGATGCAGCAAGTATCCCGCACAGCAAGTATCTTCTAAAGAAAATTCGCCTTGGGTTCCCACACAAATCAATAGGATATCATTTGGACTTTCCTGGAGCTTTTGGACAAGAGCTTGCGCATTAAGGAAGGAGCCGATGTAGATTTTGTTTGCATCTCTGGTTTTCTGGATACTTCCTGTGCCATTGGTGGTGGAAAGAATAATGTTTTGACCTTGAATGATTTCGCTTGTATATTCCAATGGGGAATTACCCAAGTCAAAAGAGGCGATTCTTTCATTAAGGTATTCTCCACCCACCAGGGAATGAGGAAGTCTTTTTTTTAGTTCTATGGCATTTTCCGGCGAAGAAGCCGGCAGGATTTTCACGGCTCCTTTGGCAAGGGCGGTAATAATGGTGGACGAAGTGCGGAAAATGTCCAGAATTACGGCGGTTTTACCGTAGACCAGCGAGGGCGTAAGTTCTTGTGCGGTAAAACAGATTTCCATTTTCACGAGCAGACCCTCCCGAGCAAAAGATACTTAGGAACAACAAGTACTAACGGACATTTGCTCAGTGAAGCGTAAGGTATCGTTGCGCAAACCACATCTTAATGCTTCCAGGGAGAAGAGCTCCGGCGGTTGGATATTCCCCAGGTTTACCTCCGCCCCAAATCTTTCTATCAGCTTTACTTGTTGGTTTTTTAGGGGGGCTTCCCAGATGATGTTTTCCGGTTGAGGGAGGTCTTCTAAAAGGTCATCCAGCCTTTTTTCCTGCAATTCCCCTTGCTGATTAAAAAGGCCGATCCCTTTTCCGCTGTCCCTTGCTTCCATAATTACTTTCCAGGCGCCGTTACTCAGATCTTCTGCACATTGTTCACAAAGAAATTTGGGGGAGAGTACTTGGCGGGGGTCCTTTTTGCCTAGCTCGGTCAAAACGGTAAAACCTGCTTTAACGGCCCGTTTCAGACAATATTTTCGCCTTGTACTATCAAGGGGAATAGTCCCGTCGGAAATTTCCAGTGTTTCAAAGCCCAATTTTTGCGCTTCTTCCAAATATAAGTTGAAGCGGTTTTGCAGGAAGGCAATTTCCATGAGCGTGCCTCCGGGATAAATCTGTACTTGGTATTCTCGGCAAAGCTTTATTTTTGCTTTGAGGATACTGTCCGGGTAAAGAACAGAGGTCCCAAAACCTAGTTTAAGAAAGTCAAGGCAATCTCCGGCGACCTCCAATAAGTCGCTTAGTTCTCTTAAACCAAGTCCTTTATCAATTACCATGGTCAGGCCATTTTTCCTTGGCTTAGGGCTTCTTTTGCCCAGGGGAAAATGGACAATTCCTTGCCAATGATCAAGCATTTACTGTCAGCTCCTTTGCTCCGTTTTTCTATTACTCTTTATGATATGTGAGGACAAAAAAGGGAAGTGCCTGCTTACAAAATCAAGTCAACTCTATTTTTTGCAGAATCAAGGGTTTAACGTGACACTGTGCTGCGTCAACAGCAACCAAATTATTATTTTGGACATAAAGATGCTCCCCTTTTCCTATAGTGGGGAGCATATAAGGTGAAGCAAGTCGCTGCAAAGGCCTGGTCAAGGACAAAAAAAATTAAGTTAAAAGATATAAAAGGCGCATGGCATTTACTATATGTTCAATCAGCTGACTAAAAATGGCTTCGTGATTGCAATTGTCCGCAGCCATATGGATATTTTTCAGCCTCTGCACCACTTGGCTTTCCTCAATAAAGGCATACTGAGCGGCTGCGCGAAAATCCGGAAATACCGGTACTTCCTCGGCTACTTCTGACATAGCTGCGAGGTTTTCGCTAAAAGTACTCTCATACATTTTTCCCAGGAGTTCTTTTGTACTCATGACAGTTTTTCTGTTCAACTCGGATAATCTTCTAGCTTCTTCTGTGGGGGCATTTTGAATCATGTAACCATAGACAATCAGTAGTTCGTTTAACTCCATCATGAGGTTACGCAGGGAATTATACATTTTCATCATTTTGTTATGTCCTCCTTTCGTTTTCGCTACTCTTTAATACTTTATGCGAATGAGACGAAAGGGTGACAAGGCATATTTTTATTTGTATTTTCAAAGAATATATTAATAACTGGAAAGGAAGAAGAAGATGGCGAAAAACTTCTGGCGGAAATTCAGAGAGTATATTTTCAACTTTGAGGGGGGACAGTTTCAGGAAGGGTTTGTTTTATACCCAACTCAAGACGATACTCCAGACCAAACAAAGGATGAAACAGAAAACGGAACAAACGCTGAAACAAAGGACAAAATTCAGGCTGAAAATAATAACGGCAGTAAAGATCAAGCACCGAAGAAGGACGAAGAGGGCAAAGGCAAAATTAAAAAGCCTTTACCTTTGAAAAAGGCTTCGCCGGAGGAGTTGCCCGCTAATCTTAATCCTAAACACTTATATGTCAGTGCTGATCTAGAGACAAATCGCGTGTATATAAACAAGCTCTACATCCTGCCGAAAAACAAAGATATTATTGTGCGCGATTTCTATATTGCTTTAGATCCGCCACTCAAAGCATTTATGGTTTTTATCGATGGGTTGGCGGATAAAGAAATCATTAATAATGCCATTCTTAAATCATTGATGGTGTTAATAGATGAAGGGGAAAAGGCCGATCATCGGTATTTAGCGGAATATATTAAGGAACATTTACTGCCTGGTCATGATGTCGCTGTTTTGGAAAATTTCAGCAGCATTCTTGATATGGTTAATTATGGAAGTACGGCTATTTTTGTGGAAGGTGCCGATAAAAGTCTGGTTATTGAAACAAAAGGGTGGGATCGCCGCACCGTTGGCCGAACGGAAACAGAACAGGTGATCTTAGGGCCACACGAGGCCTTTAACGAAACGTTGCGCAGTAACACTGGTTTAATACGCAAGGCTTTACGCAATGAGAAGTTAATTACGGAAATGGTTAAGGCAGGTTCGCGGACAAATATAGATGTGGCGATTATGTATCTGGATGATTTGGCTAACCCGCAGCTGGTTGAAGAGGTGAAGCGCAGGATTAGTTCTATTAAGACAGATTATGTCGGGGTAAGCGGGATTTTGGAACAGTTTATTGAAGATGCTCCTTTTAGGCTGACTCCCCAGATTCTTTCTACGGAGCGGCCCGATCGGGCGGTTTCTTTCTTAGTAGAAGGCCATGTGGCGATTATTGTGGATGGTGGGGCGCAAGTTTTAATTGTTCCAGCCACACTGTTTTCTCTTTTACATAGCCCTGAAGATTATTATTTACGGATGCCTTATGGGAACTTTTTACGTATCTTAAGGGTTTTCGCACTTTTTATTACGATTTTAACGCCGGGTTTATATGTGGCTATTGTGAACTTTCATCAGGAGATGATTCCAACCGAACTTTTACTGGCGATTGCCGCATCACATGTTACGGTGCCTTTCCCAACTATTTTTGAACTATTTGCGATGGAATTTTCTTTTGAATTAATACGGGAAGCCGGGGTACGTGTTCCGGGAGTAATCGGTAATACCATCGGCATTGTGGGAGCGCTTATTTTAGGGCAAGCTGCCGTTCAGGCCGGGATTATCAGTCCGATTTTAATTATCGTAGTAGCAATTACCGGGTTGGCTTCTTTTGCTATTCCCAATTATTCCATTTCTTTTGGTTTACGGTTTATTCGTTTTATTTTCACGATCTTGGCTGCTTTTTTTGGTTTTTTTGGGATTGCGGGAGGGCTCTATTTATTTCTGGTGACTTTAGTGAGTATGAAATCTTTTGGTGTACCTTTCCTGGCTCCGGTTGGGCCTCGGACAAGAACGGAGCCCGATGTAGTTTTGCGGGGACCGGTTTGGTCCATGGAAAAGAGGGTAGACTATTTGAATCCTTTAGATAAGAAACGCCAGCCGAACATTAGTCGCGGCTGGATTAAGAGTCCTCGTGGAAGGAGTAAATAATGAACAAAGTGCGCTTAGGTTATTCTGAGATGACTGCATTTTTGCTGATCATGATGGGTACAAAAGTATTTCTTGGTTATCCCCGGATGGTCACACAACAGGGGGCAACGGCGGGTTGGCTGATTCCCTTATTTAGTGGCCTGCTGGCAATTGGTTTATGGCTGGTTATAATGCGGCTTCTAGAGCAGTTCCCCGGAAAGTCGTTGACCGAAATTACAGAGTTGGTTCTAGGACCTGTGTTGGGAGTAGGGGTAAATCTGGTCGCCTTTCTTTATTTTTTTGTGTCAACAGCTTTGCTCTTGCGTATTTTCAGTGATTCTGTTTCCTTAAC
>CAZVLC010000009.1:7813-14538 GCA_964627885.1 uncultured Peptococcaceae bacterium | reverse complement strand
TTTTTTCGGTAAAAAAATAGCAAATCCCTTTTAATAGACTTGTTTTCAAGCGGAATGGCTAATATAATAAAATAAGTTGTTTGTATAGTTACACAAAAATAAGGAGGTGCCCGATGAAAATTACAGCAGAAATGTCCATTACTGAAATAGTCCAAAAATATCCCCAAACTGCCGAAGTCCTTATGCAGCAGGGGATGGGTTGTCTTGGCTGTGCTGCCGCCCGCTTCGAAAATCTGGGACAAGGTGCCGCTGCTCACGGCATTGATGTTGAGCAACTTTTAGCCGCTTTAAATAAAGCTGTCGAGGAATAAAGACAGCCTTTACTGCGTAACTCCAAATAAAGTAAAACTAAATTTTAAAAAAAGAAGCCTTTGCTTTGCTATGCTTTGCTATGCTTTGCTATGCTTAGGCTTCTTTTTTCACCTTTTTACGTTTGGAAACCGCCTGACTATTCTTTTTTCCTTGAGGGGTTTTTTGCTTCTTTTCTTTTTGTGCGGCCGCGATACTCGCTTGGAGTGCCTCCATCAAGTCGATCACCCTGGCCGGTTCAGCCTCGGGAGCCACGGCGACCTCCTGCCCGCTGATTTTTGCATGGATCAGCTCCATTAATGCTTCTCGGTACTGATTATGATACTTCTCCGGGGCAAAATCAGCAGTCAAATTATCAATCAAACTCACCGCCATTTTTAATTCATTTTCGTGGATCTGCACCTCATAGTTTAATTCCGGAATATAATCCGTACTTCGAATTTCATCGGGATAAAAAATTGTTTCCAGCACGAGGCAGTTTTGATAGACACGTAATACCGCCAAGGACTCTTTCTGCCGCAGCACAATCTTCGCAATAGCAATCCGCCCGGTTTTGCGCATGGCCTCCCAGAGCAAATGATAAGGCTTTGTCCCTAACTCCCCGGGAGCCAAATAATAGCTTTTGACAAAATAAATCGGGTCGATTTCCTCCAACCGGACAAAGTCTAGAATCTCGATTGATTTTAAAGTACTGAGCGGGATTTTTTCTAGATCTTCTTCCTGAATAATGACATACCGACCCTTTTCATACTCATACCCCCTTACCAAATCCTCTGACGATAGCTCCTTTTTACAAACCGGACATACCTTTTCGTACTTAATCGGCGATTTACATTCCTTATGCAAAAAATTAAATTTGATATCCTTTACTTCCGTGGCAGTATAAAGCTTAATCGGGATGCTGACCAGCCCAAAAGAGATAACCCCTTTCCAGATATTACGCATTGGTTCTTCTGCTCCTTTCACACTACATATTTGATTTGTGCGGTCGGAAAATTTTTCGTAATCTTTTCCTGAAAGAATCTCTTGATCTCATCAATCTGTTCCGGGAGATAAAGATATTTACCATAACCAAATTGTCCAAATTTAAACCGTCTTTCCTCTTCCTCCATGGGCAATGTACTCTTCGGGAAAACCTCCTGAATGTTATTTTTCGCTCTGGCTGTAAAACGGTGGGTAATTATTTCAAAGGTTAAAGGCGCAAAATTAATTGTGTGATACTTAGCCAGTCCCCCTGCCAGCTGCTCCAAAAGGTCCTCATAATCCTGTTGCCAATCCGGATAAATAAAGACCGGAGCAAGCAAAAAGCCTAACGGATAACCTGCCTTGGCACACTTTACCGCTGCCATGACTCTCTCCTTAAGACTGGGGGTCTGATGTTCATACGAGGTAATTACTTTTTCCGTATTTAAACTAAAGCGGATTTGCGTATGTCCTACATGCGGTAACGGCAAAAGGGAGTCAACCTCAGCAAATTTTGTCACAAAACGGAAACGGCCATATTCTTCCCCCGCAAAAAAGCAAATAGTTTTTGCCAAAGCCCCGGTATAGGCCTCATAAGGTAAAGGATCGGAAGTCGCTGCTCCCTCAAAAAGCGTAATTTCCGGTTTTCTTTCTTCAATATATTTTTTCGTGCTTTGCAAAATATCCTCAAGATTAACATAAACCCGTAGATACGGCTTTCGTCCTAGCGTCGTATTCAGATAACAATATTCACATTTCCCGATGCAACTGGTGCAGAGCGGTAGTTGATAATGGGCTGATGGCTTACAGGTTTCAAATTTCAAGGTGCGCCGCACCCCGACCACTAAGGTCCTTTTCGCTTCAAAATACGCTTCTTGAGAATTCTTCCCCGGAATACCGGTGACCCGGTTATGACTGCCGATCATCTTCAAGGGAACTCCTTCCCGCCAAAAACGCTCGTACAGTTTCAGTCCCAAAGGATACTCCATAGCATCTTGTTCAAAAAAAACACGCTCCGGCTGAAACGTCATGCTAAACCCTTCCCACAATTCATGGTTTTTCTTAGCATACCCTTTCGCCGCAACGTCAATTCTTCCGGCCACATTTTTCTGTTATCTTACCCCACAGTCTACACTACTAGTTTTATCCTTTTTTACCAATCGAAGGAGGCATCTTGCTGGATATCTCTACCATAATCTCGGCTAATTGCGTAACTTTTTCTCTCAGTTTAAAAACGCAATCAACTTCGTCGGCCTGCCCTTGAACAATATCCTCCGCTAAGGCACAACAAGTAGGCGCCCCGCAGGAACCGCAATCAAGTCCGGGCAATTCCCGGGTAATACACTCCATGGCTTCCATCTTCTGAATGGCTACCCCCATATCTTCATCTAAACGCAATACTCCTCGGGGTGTAACCTTATCTCGCCAAAGCAAATCCCGCCAATCCGGATACAAGGGAAGCTCGATTTTTTTCCCCGGATTTTCTTGGACCAAACTCTGAATACGCGCTTTTGCGACAAAAGGATTAACCACCGTAAGGGGCCCTCCGACACATCCGCCAACGCACGCTAACCCCTCAATAAATTCCACACCTTTTAATTTCCCCATGACGGCCTCTTCGAAAACTTTACTGACATTCGCAATGCCATCAACCGCCAAATAAAGAATATCAGAAAGCAACCGACCCTCACCGCCGGTCATCGCCCAGCCGATCCCATCCCCGGTTGATTTCTGTAAATTAGGCACTTTCTTGATATTGTTAATTGCTTTACTAAGCGGGCCAAATAATTCCGAAATACCAATTACTCCATCAACTGCAGAAACTCCCGTTCCTATCGGATTTTTTACGGCCGTAACCTTCGCGGCGCAAGGTGAAATAAAGAAGATTCCTACCTCATCAGGAGGAAACCCCTCTTTTTCCATTTCGCTCCGCGCGACAATTGCCGCTGTTTCCATTGGCGAATTAATCGGCACAAGATTATTAATTAATTCCGGAAATTTTACCTGAACCAAGCGCAACACTGCCGGGCAAGCCGATGAGATTGCCGGTTTGGGAAATCGATTCTGGCGCAAAAAATCCACTGTGGCGCGCGAAACCAATTCAGCACCATAAGCTACTTCTTTCACCTGGCAAAAACCTATTTCCAGCAATCCTTCAATAATCTGATTAACCGTCACTTTTGACCCAAACTGACCGTACAAACTAGGCGCAGGTAGTGCTACCGGATATTTATATTTTTTGAGGCACTCTAAAGGATCAGTAATCGCTAATTTGGCATGTTGAGGACAAATGCGAATACACTCCCCACAATCAATGCACCTTTCCGCAATTATTTTTGCTCTACCCTCTCGTACACGAATTGCTTCCGTAGGACAACGTTTAATACAACTGGTACAACCCCTACACAAATCCTCATCAAGCTTTACTGAGTGAAAATACGAGTTCCCCACCGGACTTCACTCCTTCATCAGCTAATTACCATAGTAATGGTTGTTCCTTTCCCTACTTCGGAACTAATGTCAAATTGAGCAGAACAATTGCGCATATTCGGCAAACCCATTCCGGCGCCAAAACCCATCTCTCTTATCTCTTCCGGGGCAGTTGAAAATCCTTCTTCCATCGCCTTAGCTACATCCGGTATCCCCGGTCCAACATCACGCGCAAGAACAGTAACCATGCCTGGTTTAATCTGTGCTTCAATCGTTCCCCCTTGAGAATGAATCACCATGTTCATTTCCGCTTCATAAGTAGCAATAGCCACACGTCTAATTAAACTTCCCGAAAATCCCAATTGAAGTAATCTGCTTTTAATCTTGGAGCTGGCTTCGCCGGCCACTTTAAAATTTCCCTGTTCGATCACAAAATTCATCGTCACCGGTTTAGATTGTTCATCTTTATTCATGAGTTATTCACCTTAAAAGCAAATCTCCTTCTTCACCTAAGTATTCTAATTATACCATAAATATTTTAAGAGGAGCTTATTAAAACGCCTGTTCTTCCTAACTAATTTTGACATTTCTAATCATATAGCCTACACCGCTGCACGTCACAATATATTCCGGATTACCGGGGTCGTTTTCAATTTTTTGCCGCAAACGACCTATACTGACCCGTAAATAGTGCGTGCACTCCCGATATTCATTACCCCAAATCGCGTCAAGTAACTCTTCATGGGGGAGGACTTTATCGGCTTTATTAGCCATATACGTTAAAAGCTTGAATTCGGTTGGTGTTAAATGAGCAGTTTGTCCGTTAATTGAGACCTGACGCTGTGCTAAATCAATCATCAGATTACCTAATTTAATTTTATCGGTAGACGTCTGTGTCAGATTGTTCTTTGTTCGGCGCATTACGGCATTAACCCGTGCTAATAATTCTTCTACCGCGAATGGTTTGGGAACATAATCATCGGCTCCGGCATTTAACCCTTCAACAGCATCCTGCATATCACCTTTAGCCGTAATCATGATAATCGGCACATCCGAAACCTGCCGAATCCGGCGGCACACCTCCAACCCATCCATTTCAGGCAGCATGATATCCAAAATTATAATATCCGGATTGCATGCTTCAAATTGAGTCAGTGCCTCTGTTCCCGTCATTGCGGAAGCAATATCGTAACCGCTTGCCCGCAAATTGGCCCTTACAAATCTCAAAATATTCGATTCATCATCCACAACAAGCGCAACTGGTTTTTTCATTTTCTCTCCTCCTCCGTTTTTTCACAGGGTAATGTAAAATAAAACTTACTCCCATGTCCCAATTCACTCTCTACCCAGATTTTCCCACCGTGTTTTTCCACAATCCCTTTGGTAATTGATAATCCTACACCACTTCCTTTAATTTGTTTTGATCTGATGTCAGAAACGCGATAAAACCGTTCAAAAATTGCTTCCTGATCCTGTGGGGGAATCCCCATGCCACTATCAATCACTCCGACCTTGACCATATGCTGATCAGATAGATAACTTATTTCTACCTTTATTTCCTTCGCTTCGGGAGAATACTTCACGGCATTTTCCAGCAAATTATTGTAGACTTGTTCAATTCTGTGTTCATCAAACATCACATACGGGATTTCATCAACTAGCTCCAAAACAAAGTGATAATCAGAAAAACGATTAATAAAGCGCTTCATAATTCTTTCCGTGGTTTTGACCAAATCGGTGGGGTTAATATCAATTTTAAAAGCACCGGCTTCGATTTTCGACATATCCATGATGTTATCAATCAATTCTCTCAGCCGAATACTATCTTCGACAATAGCTTCGTGAAACTCCTGCTGCTCCTCTTCTGTCCATATAACATCTTTTCGGAGCAGGGATTCGGCACTGCCATAAATCGAAGTGAGCGGTGAGCGAAGTTCGTGAGAAACCGTGGAAAGAATCGAGCTTTTTAGATTATCAATCTCTTTTTCCCGGGTAATATCCCGAATAACATAACCATAACCAATAAAGATTTCCCCCGTCATCACCGGGAATCCCTGAACTAAATAATATTTTGTTTCATTTTTAAAAGTAACCAAAGCATGCCCATATTCAAATACTCTCTGTTCCAGAAAATGTTCTTTGATCTCCTCCGCAGGTAATTCAATTTTCACCTCCGGATTAAGCTTCTCCTTTAAATCCTCAAAGTGCATTTCCTCCCGCCAATCGGCACTATCCAAGTAAAACATATTAAATAACAAGGGATTAACATAAAGAATTTTTCCTTGGGCATCTAGAACCAGCAATCCTTCATTCATGCTGCTAATAATCGCCAGCAGAGTGTGATGCTCTTCATTAATCAGATTATATAAACCCAAGTTGGTGATTACGACACCCAATTGGCTACACACTGCTTGCAACATGCTTATTTCCTGTTTCCCGAAACGGTTCGGCGCACAACTGGTGATCGTAACAGCCCCCAGCACCGTATTTTGGTGACAAATCGGCACGCTAACCAGGGAACGGATATCACTCCACCGCAAAGCCAATGGCACTTCTTCTTCGGTTTTCGTCAAGTCACCAATCGAAATAATGCGATTTTCCGCTAAAGCCAGCTGATTAAAACGCGTAGCGGCTTCCGTATAGATCAGTTTTTCTGTCTGCGGATAATTCACCCGCCAAATCGCAATTTTTTCTTTAATTATATTATGTAGATATTTGTTGTCGTTATGAAGATAGACAATCGTAAACTCAACCTCGAACAATGACATTATTTCATTAAAAACTTGATTAAAGACGTCATTCAGCTTATATGTTGTACTGACCGAAGAAGCAACCGCATATAATACGGCTGTCTCCTTCTTCTGCATCACCAACTCATTGGTGCGCTCAATGACGCGCTTTTCTAAATTGCTTCCATGCTCTTTTAATAAGGAATTGCTCATCTCCAGATTTTCGGCCAAATTATTAAAATGCTCACCCAGATCACTGATTTCGGACGGAATATTTTTCTGCTGCAACTTTAC
>CAZVLC010000009.1:0-7803 GCA_964627885.1 uncultured Peptococcaceae bacterium | reverse complement strand
ACCCGGTAAGAAAAATTTCCTTCCGCAAATTGCTTACTGGCATCATTTAACTCAGCTAAAGGTGAAGCAATATTGTTCTTCAAGACATCACGGGTGTACAAAAATATAAATACGGCCATCAAAAACATAAATAGAGATAACACGATATTCCGATAAAATGGCATATATACTTCAAACTTAGGCGCAGCAATCCACACGACCCAGCCAAGATCAGCTATTGTGGAAAAGCAAGCCGTCTCCTCACGATTATAAATAGGTGAAAAATATTCTTGCGTTCCTTCTGCATGATTATTTAAAATTTTAAAAACCGGCAAAATTAATTCAGCCGAAGACTTCAATTCTTTTTGCGGATGATAGATAATCTGGTGCTTATTATCCAAAAGCACCGTATAACCATAAGGAAAGCTTGGAATATTATCCAATACGCCTAAAAACTGAGTCATATTTAAAATCCCCAAAAGATAACCGCAGTACTGCCCTTCCCTATTTCTAATCGGGGTAGCAATAAAAATAGTCTCCTCTCCCTGGTCATTTAAGGTCAAAGGACTGAGCACCGGCGCCCTGCTGCCGATAAACTCATCATGAGCAACATTAAGCCAAAGCAAGCGATTAGTAGCAGTGATATAATCCGGTGTTACCGTTGCTTCATCGACATGATCAGTCGCGTTATGGTAATTAAGTCGTACTTGGCCAAAATCACAGTTCAGGAACAATTCTTCAAAGTCAGCCATCGCCACCTTCATTTTCTCATTAAGTATGTTTTTTGAGGTGCCTGAACTAAACTCACTAATCTGTTCCCCTAAAATGTCCAACGCGGAGATCCTATCTTGCAAATAGCACTGTACCTCTTTCGCCTGACTAAGCACAGCATAATTATGGGCTAATTTGTGATCTTGTTTGAGGTTAAGTAAATTTATCCCTAAATATATCCCAAAAATCACCAACACCAGAATAGCCGGTAAAGCTATCGTCCTTACATAGTATGTAAGGTTAAGTCTCTTTTTCAGCTTTAAGCCCTCCCGTATATGGATTGTCCTTTTCTTAGCAATTTTCACAATATATATTAATTTTATATTTTTACTATAACCTTCCTGTCGCTAATGGTCAAGACCTTTCAGAAAAGCCTGTCGGGCATTTTCCACTCTAATACTACGATCATCCGGCATTTTTTTTAGTACTTTAAGCGCCTCGGCACTTCCTATATCACCAAGTACTTTAACCGCCCGTAAACGGAGATTAGCTTTGGGATTGTCGAGAAGCGGTCTTAAATAAGGAATTGCCGTATCCCCAATTAATAAAAGAGCATCGTGTGCTATCTCTGTTTCTTCCGTACTTTCCTGTAATTTCTCCAGTAAAACAGGGATCGCCTTCCGGCTTTCTATTAAGCCGAGCCCAATAAGAGCAGCTTCCCGTAAGGTCAGATTATCAGAATTCAATAAAGATAAAAATTGTGGTTCGATGATTTGCTTATATTTTTGGCTAAGGATGATAATGGCTTCCTCCAACTTCTGTGGTTTCAATAAATGTAGATGTGTAATAATCGAAGATAAATCTTCTTCATTCCCCCATTTAATCAAATTCAACACATCGATAGCCGTTATATCCTTTTCGGACACTTCACCTTTATCCTTCCGTTTCTTTACCAGCGAATAGACTTTGGCCCCTTGCGTGGATAACTTTCGATAATTAATTATTCTGTTATAATAGCTGACATATTCACTGTGAGGCAAAAAATATTCTTTAAACAACCGATCACTCAGATAATAAAATTCATTGGTTAAATTGAAGCGATGTACCAACTTTCCGCGCAAAGTGAGCAAGGGAATACCCTCTTCGGCAAGAGGGGATGCCCAAGCCACCTGCTGTAATTCGGGTAATTCCCCCAGCGCCTCTTCGCCGATTTTTTTCACCGAATCATGAGGGTCATTATTGATAAATGGGCTTGATAGATAAATACTATAATATTCAATCGGTTCATTATCACCGAAAAGACCGATCCTTCTTCCTACCCAAATTATTAATAATTCTTCAGCAAGCCCGCCCTCATTTTTAGGACCTTTCTTTAGTTTTAAACCAAACTGCAAGCATGCAATTAAATCAAGAATATGCCGAGAAACAATCTCCTCGGTATCATCGACATTCCCAATCCGCCTCACCAACGCGGAATAATTCAAATAAAAGCCCCAAGCATTTTGCATCAATATATTTTTGTTGAGTATGTTGCTTTGTAGCGGCGCTTCGGCAAAAGCAGGCAACAACAAAGCCCTTTCTCCATTCAAAAAGCGTTCCAAATCGTATGTAAAAATAATTGGTAATTCGGAGACTTTTAAACCGGTACAAATATATTCGTCTTCGAAAAAGAGAATATAATACAGATTAACCTTTTTTTGTTTGACAAGCCATGACAAGATATGCCTATCCATGGGGTTTTGCAAACAAAAGCGCAAAGAAAAAGCTGAATCCTCACCATCATACAATAAGGAAATATCCAGCTCATCTTCAGAAATAATATTCAATTTATAGTCTTCAATAACATCGGCATAATCCTCAAATGCTTCATTTTCATTAAGTTGAAGATAAAAATCAACCTCGCCCATGGAATTCATAGTAAAAGAGGCATTTACTCCGGCAAGAAAAGCCTGAATAATGCCACTATGCCTCACAGGGTGAAGATAAGGCACTTGAGGAGAGGGTGGAACACTAAGTGTATATAATTTCAACTTGTCTTTTGTCCGATTTTTCTTTCCAGGCTTCATTGTTTTCTGTTTTACCTCAATTCTCGCCATATTTTGTCTTCTGTCATTTATTATACACTATTTGCAACAAATTTTTAAGGCGATTTTCCTACATCTGTCAGGATTTTTTTCTGTACGGCGAATTGATTTAGGACTCCCATTACGAAGACCAATAAAGCAGGAAACATAAAAGTCCAAAAAATTGATTTTTCCATCAGCAACCCAAAAAGCGGAGGGCCTGCTGCGACCCCAAAAAAACGGATACTTCCATAAAGAGAAGTAATCATTCCCCGTTCCTCTTTTGCACATGAACTGGTAATTAAAGTATTCAAGTTTGTTAAGACCATCCCTGTCCCTATCCCGCCTAGAACCAATAAGCCAATCAAAAGATAGATATGGCGATAGAACAAAGCCAATAACCCGGTCGAAAGTGCTAATATCCCCAGCCCACCAATAATCAACGGTTTAGCCAGTTTCCCTTTGCCGGAAGCGACAACACCCGTTAAATAAGAGGTAGAGGCCATCGCTAAAACCGGTATGGCAATAATTAACCCTTTTTTCACTCCATCCAAGCCATATTCTGTTTCTAAATAATCGGAAAGATAAAAAAGTAAGCCAAATAAAGTAAATAACACGGTCCCTCCCGCTAAAAAAAGCCCCACGAGAAAAAAACCCTTTTTCTGAAATATTTTGCGGAGCGAGTTAAGATACTGCGCAAAAGGTGCGGGTTTTGTTTCTTTATGCGGTTCTTTTACGGAAAACAGAAGCGCCACAATAAGCGGAATACAGAGAATCGGAAATACAAAAAAGACCGCCCACCAAGCAAACAACCCTACTAAGGAACCTAAAATAGGGCTAACGACTTTTCCTAACCCATTTGCCGCTTCCAAGGCCCCTAAGGATTTACTTCGTTCCTTACTCTTATATAAATCACCGGCAAGAGCCATGGCCAGAGGAGCTGTCCCTGCCGCCCCGATTCCTTGCAAAATCCGGCCGGCCATAATCACGAGATAAGCCGCCTTCTGCAAAAATACGGCAGCCAAGCCGGCAATAACCCCGCCCAAAGCATAAACAACTAGTGAAATAATGATAATCGGTTTCCGGCTAAAACGATCCGACAGATAGCCTAAAACTGGAATAGCCAAGCCGGCGGGAATAGAAAACAAAGTAATTACCAAGCTAACCTTGAACTGTGAGATATCAAGAGCTTGCTTCATCTGAGGCAACACTGGAATAAGCATGGAATTGCCCAGCACCATCATGAAAGGCACCCCAGCTAAGGCCAAAAGCACAAAGATATTTTTTTTAGACAAGCAATCCTCTCCCTGCCTAGAAAATATTAAGGGTAAGCTTCACCTCCGTTAGTTTACCCTTAGTGCAGGAAGTTTATAAGTTTTAAAAAAAAGGCCGCCAAGCCAGCTGCCATTAAAGGCCCCACGGGAACCCCGCCCAAAAAAGTAATTCCTACAATAGAACCTACTACCAGGCACAATAATAACTCCGGTTGACATTTTAGCATTTTCAAGCCGTCACCGTTCAGATAGGTGGCCAAAACGCCGCCAAGAAAAGCCAAAAATCCGGGTAGAGAAAGGAAACTGTTTTTTAATTCACTCCAGACGACCCTTTCCTTCACAATCGGCGTCAAGACCGAGAGCATGAGAAACAGTAAGCCGAGCTCCAACCCACGGCGCTCGATTAATGGGAAATAGTGGGTTAAACTGCAGAGCTTTATCACCATTAAAACACACGCGGATGTGGCAATCAGTGGGGCCTTGGCAATAATCCCCACAACGATTAAGACAAGCAGCACAGTCTCTCCCCACATTTAAATATACCTCCGGGGTTGTAATCTAAGATTAAATCTATGCGCAAATTTTGCGATAAAGTCTTAAAACCTCTGTCGCCGCATAGATTTTTTTGAGGAGGTGAAAAATGTGCCGAGCATCTGGTCAATCGCCTTAACAATGGGATTATTAAGATTACTCTCCGGTATCCTGGAGTTTTCGGCAGGTTCTTTGATGATCTATTTTAACAATGTAGAAACTGCGTTGAAAATCAACGCAGTGCTTGCGTTAATCGGTCCAACCATCATGATCATGGTTACTTCCTTGGGATTAGTAGGCATTGCCGGCAACGTTTCCCTTGCAAAAATGTTCACTATCGCTAGTGGCGCAGCTTTGATTTTTATCGGTCTGAACAAAATGTAATCCTTCCCCAATTATTTCCTAATTAATCTTCGTAATTCTACGCACAATAATATGGGTACAAAATTTCTCTCAAGGAGGAAAAAGCATGACGATTGGCACGAAGATGCACCAAACACTTGCCACCTTAGAGTCGGCAAAGGCAAATTTAAAAACATTTGCCCTGGATACCGAAGATAAAACAGCGAAGAAAATGTTCGCCGATTATTCTGAGCAGTTGGAGTCAATCTGTCAGGGCATGAAAGCCAGATGTGATTATATCGAACAGCAGGAACCGCAGTATAAGGTTTTCCAGAACGCTATTCAGCAAGGGATTCAGCAAGAACAACAGCAACAACAGAATCAAATGAATCAGACCCAGTTGGAGCATCCGGATTATTAGTCATATAACGGGCAAGTTCAATAAATCGGGGGTTATTGGCATCTGCGTCAATAGCCCCTTAAATAATCCTTCTAACACTCTGATCGGCATTTTCTAGAAACCGTTTTTCCCAAAATAAAGCGCAAAGTCGCTCTCCTGCTCGTCTTTTTTCCCTTGGAAGAAGATGTTTTTAATGATCACAAAAAGGGCAAAACCCAATAAAATCAGCCCCGCTAAAACATTTAAGGACACAATCCCGATATTGTACCAAGCCAGCATCAATAAAAACAAACTGTAGAGCAAATATCCCGAAAAACGGGTTTTCTGCAGTAATTCTTTTTTGATCAAACCCAGTTTTCTTTGTCGGCAACTCTTTTCACGCTCGATTATTCCTGTTACCTCGCTAACTGAAGGAAATAGCAGTGTATTTTTGAAAAAATAAGCTAACATTTTTCCATTATACAACCTTAAATCTACATTAAAGAGCTGATTCCAGTGACTTACCCCTTCCTCATATTCCCCATTGCTAAAAATACGTACTATCGTCATCCCCTCATGATAACATCTTCTGATTACTCCCAGCACGTCTCGTCCGGCTACAAGACCATTCGAGGCCTCGAGATACACAATCGCCAGCTTCTTCTTCTGCCATTCGCCTTCCAAAATGCCCTGTTTGATTACTAACCTACCGAGCCTGAATTGCTTGTCAATTTCTGCTCGCAAAATCTGCAAAATTGTCTCAAGTGAGGCCTTTTCTAATCTATTTTCGTATTCGCGAAAAGAGATCTTGGCGAAACAGGCTTTTTTCAGACGCAAATCCTCTTTTCGGCAACGTAAATAACGTTGATAGAACACTACTACGGTTAGTATAGCCATGCCCCCCAACGTCAGCATAAGCGAAGGTATAAACCAAAAAAGGCCTATCCCGCAGGCCAAAACGAAAAGCAGATCTTTTACCAGATGATTATGCTTCGGCAACTCTGTTTCCTCTAACTGGGCCCGGCAGTATTCCCTTAAGAGACGGACATTCAGCCATTTCGCCCATTTTGCTTTGAGAGAATTACTTACTCTTTCCTTTAAGAGATGCTGATAGCGCATACTGCCCCTCCAATACCGAAAAAGTATTTATTAAACTATATTTTCCGATACGGGCAGTTCTTATGCATAACTGGGAAAATTGGCTGTGGTAAGATAGTTCAGGCAAGTTAGTTCAGGCAAGTTAGCTCAAGCTAGATGGATGCGGTGAGCAGTACTATATGGTAAAAAAAACGCAATTTCAACCTCGCGCTGCTCATTCAAAACCATGACCCCATTGTGCATAAAACGGTTTTTTACACGATATCTTAAATCCATAAAGTGACAAACCAATTTGTCACCAATCTTTTCACATTTGACGTGAATAAATGGCGTAAATTCGCGGAAAATTTGTCCTAATGAAGTATCACCGAGAATCCACTGTAACTCCTGTTCCGGCTTGTTCACTAATTCCTGAAATACTCGGTAATTCCCCAAAAATAGATTGACACTGCCGACAATATTTTTCTCCATTGTGGCCGCGATAAAATCCCATTGGAAAAAGCTAATCCTGCCGGCAGGTAAAACAGCAAGATGCAGAACCTGAAAATGTTGCCGTACCATCTTTCCGACCCATAATCGCATCGCCCAGCGCAGTAAAAAATAAAAGCCATAAACCGAGCATACAAGGAAATCATATGCTCCCGACCGGAAAAAAAGAATAATAAGCAAGCTAATTAATACAATAACCGGGTCAATGAGCGGTAAAAGATTCAAAGTATATTTCTTCGCGCTTAAAGGCCAGAGAATTTTCACCCCATACGAATTTAACAAATCTAAAAACAAATGCGAAAGAAAACCGATTAAAAACCAGGAAAAAAGCGTCATGAAATGCATCCCCGGGAAAAATGCACCTATGATAAGTGCTCCTAATCCGGATGTGCCAACCGCAAACGGTAAAGAATGAGAAAAACCACGGTGCTGCTTAAGATAAGCATAATCGCCCCGCAATTGAAAAAGAATGTCTAAATCGGGGAATACACTCCCCACAAATACAGCGCTCATTAACCCATCCGATAAAGAAAGCGTACCGCCCCCTACTATCCCTAAAACCATCCCGATCAAGCCATGTGAAACAGGATCCATCAGTTTCTCAACTCCTACCGCATCTTAGCTTCTGCACTTGCTGCATTAATGTGTGACATCAATAAATAAATAATAACACATCCGGTTGAGATAAAAAGCAGGTACCTTTTACCTGCCGTCTTTCTCTTGAAGATTTTTGACAAAAGCCTTCTCTAATGCAGGATTTTACGAATATTATCTAGAAAATATAACAAAATAGGAACCATTATTAATACTATTCAAGTTTCAGGACATTTTATTCTGGGAAAGGGGATTACCCAAAATGCAAAAGCTTCATCAGAAGCCTGTATTCCGTCAGATCTTTTTTTCCGTTCTCCCTGCTTTATGCTGGATTTACCTGGCC
>CAZVLC010000008.1:0-14574 GCA_964627885.1 uncultured Peptococcaceae bacterium | reverse complement strand
CTAAATAGTAGAACCTGATGTTGTTCGGCAAAGTCTAATAAATAATATAGCGTGGCAGCCAAACGCCCATCATCGTATTGGATGAAAGCATCATCCAATAGTAACGGAAGTCTGCGCTCCCGATTATAAGCCAATTCAATAATCGCTAGTCGTAAAGCAAAATAAACCTGATCCAATGTCCCGTTACTGTAAAATTGCAGATCCCGAATCATCTCTTGCTGATCTTTCAAGCTGATTTGGTAATTTTCGGCTACCTTCACATCCCCATACTGACCTGCCGTGATTCCCTGCAGAATCTGACCAACCTTACTGTTTAAAATTGGGCCAAAACTACTTTGCAATTCTTGAAAAGATTGCTGCAACAAATCCCTTGTGAAATCCAATACTTCAACAATTTCCTCATACTTTTTAATTTGTTGCGTGCTTTCTGCCAACTCTTCTTCGATGCGGGCCGGCTCACGTACTTGCTGCATTGTATTAGAAAGTGCAGTCTCTTTACCGGTTATCTGTTTTTCTATATTCAATCTTTCTTCACTAATATCCTTTATTTTCTTCTCGAGTTTTTCCTCCTCCTCGGCTACCTTTTCCAATTCATTGTCTACTTGGTCAATCCCCCTTGACGCCATTTCCTGGGGAGAATAACCCTTCATAGAAGCAGCCAAAGAAGCTAAATCCCTCCCGGCCAGATGCCTTTCCAGGTTATTTGTTTCCGACGCAATTCGAATCATCAAGGCATTTTTTTCGGCAATACCAGCCTTGAATTGTTGAATCAAATCGACAATTTGGTCGATATGCGCTTCTTCTACCTGTTTAAGACCAAAGAGGGAGGCTAAATATTGGGCGACTTCCGTTCTGTTCGCAGAAAGCTTGCTTAATTTCTCTTCCAAGACCATCAAATCGCGTTTTTGCTCATCCCTTTTTTTGCTCATTTCACGGAATGCGGTTAACTCCTCTGAAAATTCCTGTATTGAATTACATTGAGTTGCTCTTAGTATTGCTGCGATATACTCTCGGCTTTCCTCTAACTTTTTACGCACCTCCTCTTCTTTTTCCAAAGCCACTTGTTCTTCACGATCAGCTATTTTTGCCTTTATAACACCTATCTCTCCATCGACCGCTGTAAATACTCTCCTTTTTTCTATAAAATCCTGGTTATCCGTAGCCCCAAAACGGTGGTAAAACTCTTCCAATTCAGCGGCTATCCCATTGTAATCCCTCAGTAGACTATCATTAGAGGCTAGTTGGGCATCGATTTCCGCAAGTGTCTCCTTATTCTTTTTTCCCTGCGAAAAGGCGCAAAACCCCGCCACTAATCCAAATAGTACCAATGAATAACACAAAGGATGAACAAATAGCCCTAATAATATGCCCCCCAAGATCAACCCGGCACCGGAGATTACCCCATTTTTCGCTTTTTTAACCTTATCGGTAATAAAGTCACGCCGTAAAGTATCTATTTGCCGGTCATGCTTGATTCTTTCCTCCAGTTGCCGTTTATATTCCTCTTTGCCCGCAAGGTCTTTTTCTTGGGAAGCAGTCAGATCATAAAAATTAATCATCAGCCCTAATTCTGTTTTTTGGGCTTCCATGGTCCGCTGTAAACTTTCAATTTCCTGATTATGCTTCTGCACTCGCTCCAGAGCCTCAGTACACCTTTTTTCCTGTTGCTCTTGCCGAAGCAATTGAGACTCAATATTTTCCGGTAAATCCACATAACCTTGAAACGAAGCTAATTTCTCTTCCTGTAAATGTAACTGGACTTCCTTAGCCTTGATCTCTTCTTGCTGTTCGGAAATAAGCTTTGCTTTTTGTTGATACTCTGTCAGTTTTGCCTCACTCTCCGCTAAAAAACCGGAATCAACTTGATGAGAACCGCAAATGAGCTGCTCATCAATTACCGACAGTTCGTGCTGCCACTGTTGCAATGTATCGGCCTCTTTCTGCAAATCAATGTATTCTAAGTATTGTTTATACTTTTTTAAGCTCAGCTTTTCTTTTTCCAGTTGACCACAAGCATCCTGCAAACGACTTTTTTCTTCATGTAAACAATTTAATTCGGCCTGCTCGCCTCTGTTTTCCTCATAAAGCTGCTCAGCCATTTTCAGTTCACTTAATAAATCTGTCTGCAAGTCTCGCAAAACATCCAACTTCCCGTTACCTGACCGAATGGTAAGCTTTTTTCGCTCTTTTTCCAAATCGTTTAAAGCTTTATTCAAGGAAACCTGCTCTTCACCGGTTTGCTGCAGGTTCATTAACCGTGCCATAATTTCATCTTCTTTATCGGGCAAAACAACGGAGCCCAGCTGAGGTACATATATGGTGCGGCTATAAGCGGCTTCTCCAAGTTTAAGCATCACTTCACCCGGGTTCGTGGCAGAGTGATATTCGACTACCGGTCGACCAGTCAAAGCATCAAGCACCGTCCAGTTGTCTCCGCGTTTACTGCTCAGCTTGCGTCTAAGAATCAATTCCCTCCCTTGTTCCTCCCGAAAATATAACTCTCCTTCACCAAAATCGCCGTCCCATGGCTGAAACCTCAAACGGTCATTATCCCGCAAAGCCTTTTTCTGTGAATTCATCCCATACAGCATAGCCTTAAGAAAAGCTAAAACAGTGGATTTCCCAGCCTCGTTGGCGCCATAGATTACATTTAACTTATCGCCTAATTGAATTTCCAACTCTTTTAGCTTCCCGAATTTCTTTATCCGCAGTTTTGTGATAATCATTCGATCCCCGCCTCCCCTTGTTCCAGAATGCGAAGACCGTACTTAAGCGCTAACTCTGCCTTGCGGCGTTCAGTCTCATCGTTGGAGTGTGCACTATGCTCCAGCGCCTTTTGCACAAACAAACCTCTTAAAGTAAAATCATGTGCATACAATTGTGGATCAACCAAAGTTGTAGTTTCATCTTTGATTTGTACATGAAAAAATTGGCCTGCCAGTTTTTCTTGAAGTACAGACGGATAAAAGGAAAAATCATCCGGCATAGCTCCATGTAAAACCAATTTGAAAAGATTTTGGTCTGTCTTCAGTTCCTGCAAACTATCCAGGATTTTAGCCACAATCTGTTCATAGGTAAGGCAATTACTAATTTCTATTTTTTCTGCAAAATATTTTCGTTTGGCAATCGCCCGAAAAACCAAGTCGCATCTATCTTTATTGATTTTGCCCAGCAAAATTCCCTTTTCGCCCAACTCATCAAAAGCTCGCCCCTCCGGGCAACCGGAGTATGCCCAGTATGTACCGCCGGCTTTATTCGCCTCAATATAAGTATGGCGATGCCCCAAAGCGAGATAATCCAGCCCGCTTGCCCCGATTTCTTCAATGGTTATTGGATTATAGTCACTACTTTGCCCAGGTGCAACAACATCGCCGTGTAAAAGCATGATGTTAATCTTAGCAGGATCATCAACTGAAAAGCCCTGCAAAAGGGAACCCTCAATATGTGCTCTGGTAAAAGCGCGACCATACACACAAGTATTTAGCTCACTAAGCTCAACCTTTTCCCAGTCTCCCCGAAATATATGAACGTTTTCCGGCCATTCAGCCAAATGATAATACGATTTTTCATGATACGGATCATGATTTCCCGGAGAAATAAATACTTTTGTTTGCGGTATTTCCCGTAAACAAGTTATTAAATATTCTATTGTGGTGCGACTGACTCTTTGATTATCAAAAAGATCACCACATAAAAGCAAAATGTGAATATTTTCCTCACGGGCAATACTCACCATCTTGCCAAATGTTTCACGTATATCCTCTTTTCTCTTTTCGCCAAGGCTTCCGCTTAATTCACTAAAGGGACTGTCGAAATGAAAGTCTGCGCTGTGAAGTATCCTAACTTGTTCCAACTATTAGCCCCTCCTATTTTTCACTATTTATTAATAATTGTACTTTTGCAATGATTTTTTTGACTATTACAAAGCAACGAACGGCGTCCTCTGTGGTAATTAGGGGAGGTTCACAGCCACTGGGGCAATCGTCTTCAAAATAATAACTGTCCAATATGGCAACATCACTAATTATATCAGTAAAAGAAGCATCATATTTCATAGCCAATTTGCATAAGTGAATTAAATTACGCCCTTCCGGGAGTTCCCCGGTCACGTAAAGCAGATACCCAATTAAACACTTTTCTACCGCCTGATGGTAATGAAAGCAAATTACTCTTTTTTCGGCATCATATTTTGCGAGAATTTTGGCATTCCTTATTTCGCTTTTCGCCATGGCAAACCATTGATTATGCCGTCCAATCTCCTCCAACAGACTCACCCCATTCAGTTATTGTATTTCTACATACTTCATAGTATCGACTGTTTATTGGTGATTTTTTGCTAGTCTTACCCTTATTTTACTGTTTTCTGGTCAAAAATACAATGCTTTATTGTCAAACATAAAAAAAGGAGCCTCGCGACTCCTTTAAATAAATACCTGCACATTATTCAATTGAAAACCCCTTCAAGAAAACTCCCAAGTTTACTCAAGGCCGCCTTAATGCTCTCTAATGCCGCTTCTATACTACCCATAATGGTAATGTCCGTACCCATTCCATCATTGAGCAAAGACATCCCTATTATCAATAGAACCACAAAAGCTAAAGCCCCAAAAAAGAATTTCAGCGATTTTGCAAAAATCTTAATAATAATAAGAATAATCACAATCCCAATAATAACCGACAAATCCATTTATCTTTCACTCCCTCCAAACTTTCGCCGTACTATTCCACCGTGACCGACTTCGCCAAATTACGCGGCTGGTCCACATTGCAGCCTCTTTCCACTGCGGCATAATACGCGAGCAGCTGTAAAGGAATCACCGCCAACACCGGGCTGACGATATTTTCAATCTTAGGAATATAGATGGCCTGGCTGACCCATTTGGCAATTTCCGTATCTCCTTCCTCCGCCAAACCTATCACCATGGCATCCCGTGCCGTGACCTCCATGACATTGCTTAAGGTCTTTTCGTAAGTATTCTTTTGTAAAGCAAGGGCAATCACCGGGGTTTCTTGAGTGATCAAGGCCAAGGTTCCGTGCTTTAATTCACCGGCAGCATAAGCTTCCGCATGAATATAGGAAATCTCCTTCAGCTTCAATGCGCCTTCCATGGCCAGATTATAATCATAACCACGACCAATAAAGAAAATACTTTGGGCTCCTTGGATCTTCCGGGCCAGTTCCCGATAAGTCTCCTTTTGGTCAAGAATCTGCTGTGCTTTCACCGGCAGTTGTTGTAACGCGACCAAAATAGCACTTTCCTTCTCCTCTGGAATGGTCCCCTTCACCTGCCCCAGATAAACGCTTAACAAATACTGGGCGATCAGCATCGCCGTATACGCCTTGGTGGAAGCCACCGCAATTTCGGGTCCGGCCCACAAAAAGATCGTGTGGTCTGCTTCCCGTGAGATACTGCTGCCAACCACATTCGTTATCGCTACGGTCGTGGCCCCTTTCGCTTTGGCCTCTCTTAAAGCCGCCAAAGTATCTGCTGTTTCCCCGGATTGACTGATAAAAACTGCCAAGGTCTTTTCATTAACCAAAGGATTCCGGTACCGGAACTCCGAAGCAATATCTACCTCCACCGGAATACGCAAAAATTCCTCAATGAGCGGTTTCCCGATTAATCCGGAATGATAGGCCGTACCACAAGCCACGATAAAGACTTTTTTCCATTGTTCTACGTCTTCCTTCGTAAACCCTAGTTCATCCAGCTTTACCTTTCCTTGCTGAATGCGTCCGCTTAAAGTCTTTTGGAATGCTTCCGGCTGTTCACAAATTTCCTTCAACATAAAATGGTCATATCCACCTTTTTCCGCCGCTTCCGCATCCCAATCCACGTGAAAGGCTCCCCGCTGTACTTCATGATCCTGCTCATCAAGAATAACGGCATGATCCTGCGTTAATAAGACTACTTCCCCATCCTCGACAAAACAGACGTCCCGCGTATGATTTAAAATAGCCGGAATATCAGAGGCGATGAAGTTCTCGCCTTTTCCCAACCCAATAATCAAGGGACTATCTTTCCGTGCGGCCACCAATTTATCCGGCTCCTGCACCGCTACTACGCCCACTGCATAAGAACCATGGACCTTGCGCAAGGTTTTACGCAAAGCTTCAACTAAATCGCCATCGTAATACTCTTCCAACAAATGGGCAAAAACCTCGGTATCCGTTTCTGAAGCAAAATGGTGTCCCTTCTCATGCACAAGCCATTCCTTTAACTCCAAATAGTTTTCAATGATCCCGTTATGAACTACGGCAAACTTATCGGAGCATCCTTGATGCGGATGGGAATTAACATCACTGGGGCGACCATGCGTAGCCCACCGCGTATGTCCGATGCCGATGCAACCATGCGGCGTATATTTTGAAAGCTTGTTCTCTAAATTGACAATCTTGCCAACCGTTTTCACGACACTGATCCGCTGCTGCATTTGTTCTATGACCGCTACTCCGGCCGAATCATAACCTCTATATTCCAGCTTTTTTAAACCATCGACTAAAAGAGGAGTTGCCTCCTGTTTGCCTATGTAGCCAACAATACCACACATATTTTATAATGCCTCCCTTAAACAGGTTATTTACCTATTTTCCTGTTTGTCCTCATTTTTTCCTTGTCCTTATTTCTGTACCTGATACCCTTTGTCCCGGAAATTACTTCCCGGTCTTTTGATATCTTTAACGGTGGTACAACACCGGAGGGCACCCGCCGAACTTCGATAAACCCTCTCCTCGTCAACCGTGCTTCTATCCGACCAAACACGGTTCAGGCGCTTCAACAATTTGATACTTTAACTGCCTTAATCATTCCTCCTTTTGGCATCATTTTACATATATTTGGGTCTTTTTCATCACCTCCCAGACATCATTATTGTACACTAGCAGACTAACTCCGGCAAGAACTCACCGGAGTTAGTTTTTGACAATAATATTATACGCTGCATGCCTCGATCCTGTTTCCGCCTTTTTCTTTAGCTTTAACCATAGCCTCTTCGGACTGATTAATCAGAGCTTCCAACAACTGCGAACTATTTTCCTTTTGCCTTCCTTCCGACATAAAAGTAGCTACCCCAATACTAATCGTAATATGGAAGCTGCGATAATCCACTTCTACCGGTATTTCTTCCACATATTTTTTAAATCTTAAGGCAAATTGCCATGCTCCTTTTTCGTCTGTTTCAGGTAAAAGAACGGCAAATTCCTCCCCGTCCAATCTGCCGGCCACATCACTAATCCGTGCAATTCTGCCTAATACCTCGGCAATATGTATTAAAACCTGATCACCATTATCATTCCCATAAAGATCATTGATCTTTTTAAATCCATCAATATCGAAATAAATCAATGAACAATAACCGGCTTTTCGA
Source organism: uncultured Peptococcaceae bacterium (assembly GCA_964627885.1). Taxonomy (GTDB): domain Bacteria; phylum Bacillota; class Peptococcia; order DRI-13; family DTU073; genus UBA3937. The sequence continues at coordinate 7,206 of CAZVLC010000008.1, read as the reverse complement.
CGAACCAATTCAATTATTTCTTGCCCTCTGGCAAAGAATTGACGCCGATTGGCCAAGCCTGTCAAAGGGTCATATAAGGCCTGTACCCGCATCATATCCATTAGTTCGTTTGTTTTTCCACTCATCTTTTGAAACGCTTGATTAAGAACAATAATTTCCTCAGAACTGTTTTTCTCCTCCGTCCACTTATAGGTTCCCTCCTCCGGCCCATTATCCGCATATTGAGCCACCTGTTCCGCCGTATTTTCAAGAGGTTGCCCCAACCAACGAGCCATTCTTTTCAGCAACGGATAAACAAACAAGAAGAAGACAAGGACAAACAAAAGCAAAGCGATGCCCATCTTTTCACGGAATGGCTGCACTATTTCCGCTTTATCAACTTCTACCGCTAAGCTCCAGGCGTAATTATCCATTGCTTTGTAAGCGCCGAATACTCGACTGGCTTGATAATTATCATACTCTCCATAACCACTTTCCCCATGCTCAAGCCCTCTTACCGCACCATCCTTCAACTGATAACGATATTTCCCCGTTTTATCCACCGTACCGCTTTCCACCGGCCACAGAGTATAATAAGGGACTGTCACGATGATTCCCTTTTTATCAAGCAAATAGATGCTGCCTGTCTTCCCAATGTCCAAAGAAGAAAGCATTTGCTCCAATTTTTCGATATTTAAAGAGCCAATGATCAGGCCGGCTATTTCCCCTTCCTCCGAAAAAACCGGGCTGGAGACAGCAATGGTAAATTTTCCACTAAACTTACTGATTTGTGTTTCACTGATATTCGTTTTGCCTTCCAGCGCTAAGCGATAATACTCCTGATCAGCGACGTTAACCTCGCAGTATTCCTGTTCACCTTCCACCAGCAGTACTTTCCCTTGCTCATCAGCAAAGGCTATAGTATTAAAACATGTGGAACACCAGCCTAATTGTTTCTGGAAAAGCTCCTTCAGTTGCGGCAAGTCATTAGCTTTCGCCGCAACACTTTGCGAGAGCTGATTAATCTCCTCATCTCTCTCTTTAAACCAACTTTCAATTAATTTTAATTGTTGATCCCTGATGTCAGCCAGATTCATAAAGCAAACATTTTTATGCAGGCTGTACGATACTATTGTAAAAATTATCAGTCCGCAAACTGCAGTTAAAAAACATAATAAAAGCAGATATCGATTTAAAATGTTGCGAAACTTTTCCTTCTCTGGCATAAGGTTTGCTCCCCTCTAATTGAGATGCCCTTACCGATTAAAAGCACGATGGGCGATGTCATCACGAAAATGGGCACCCTCAAAATAAATCTGCTTTACTCCGCTGTAGGCGAGATCAACTGCCTGCCTTAGACTGTTCCCTAAAGCAGTAACTGCTAAAACCCTTCCTCCGGCAGTAACAATTTGCTGATTCTGTAAAGCCGTTCCACTATGAAAAACTAAAATATCTTCCGACACTTTCTCTAACCCCTGAATGGGAAACCCTTTGGCGTAGTGTCCTGGGTAACCGCCGGAAGCCATGACCACACTGACGCAAGCCTCCTCGCGCCATTCAATGTCCATCTTTCCCAATCTTCCTTCACATATTGACAACATTATTTCCAATAAATCTGTCTTTAATCGGGGTAAGACAACCTGCGTTTCCGGGTCGCCAAAACGGGCGTTAAACTCCAAAACACGTGGTCCTTCCGTTGTAATCATCATTCCGGCATAGAGAATCCCCTTAAAAGGCCGTCCCTCTGAAGCCATGGCCCGAACTGTCGGCTCCAGCACTTTGGTCACGATCTCCTGACATAACTGCGGCGTAGCCACCGGGGCCGGAGAATATGCCCCCATTCCGCCGGTATTTGGTCCCTGGTCACCGGAAAAAACCCGTTTATGATCTTGAGCCGATACTAAAGGTACCACCGTTTGACCATCGCAAAAAGCCATAAGACTCAACTCTTCGCCTTCTAAAAACTCCTCAACAACTACTTTTTCGCCGGCGGAGCCAAAGGCTTTATCAACCAAGATACTCCTTATCTCCGCATCTGTTTCTGCTAATGTGGAGCAAATCAACACACCCTTCCCGGCCGCCAAACCATCCGCCTTGACAACCCATGGCCCCGGCAAGGTCCTGGCAAAGTCCCGGGCTGCTTCAACCTCCGTAAAAACCCCATAACGCGCTGTCGGAATATCGTAACGCGCCATCAAGTCCTTGGCAAAGCTTTTGCTCCCTTCAAGCTCGGCCGCATTCCCGTTCGGACCAAACGCTTTGATCCCGGCTTCCTCCAATATATCCACCAAACCCATCGTTAAAGGTAATTCCGGCCCGATTACCACTAATTCAATTTTTTGCTCGCGGCAAAAAGCCACTATTCCTGCCAGGTCATCTGCTGCTAGCGCCACACATTCAGCGATGGACGCAATCCCGGCGTTTCCGGGTGCACAATATATTTTCGCCACCCGCACACTTTGCGCTAATTTCCACACAAGGGTATGTTCACGCCCTCCACCGCCTACAACCAACACTTTTAATCTACTATCCATGGTTTTTCCCCCTAATTTACTGAGCTAACATATGAAAATACCTACTTTAGGCCACACGCTTGCTAGTGTTTAAAATGCCGTACGCCGGTAAAGACCATGGCGAGCCCGTATTCATTTGCTTTGGTAATCACATCTTCATCCCTGATGGAACCTCCGGGCTGAATAATTGCCGTTATGCCCATATTCGCCGCCACCTCTATCGTATCGGAAAACGGGAAATAGGCATCAGAGGCGAGAACCGCCCCTCTGACTTTCTCCTTGGCTTGTTCTAAGGCAATTTTCGCGGACCCGACTCTATTCATCTGACCGGCACCTACCCCCAGGATTTGCTTATTCTTCGTGACCACAATCGCATTTGATTTGACATGTTTCACAATCTGCCAGGCATAAAGCAATTCTTCCACTTGTTCCGGGGTTGGTTCCTTTTTGGTGACAATCCGCAGATCTTGCGCGGATACTTTCATCAGATCCCTTTCCTGAACAAGGAAACCCCCGCTTACCGGTTCAATCCAGTATTCTTTTTCGATTGGCTTCTTATTACCCATGACAACAAGCCGTAAATTGTTCTTCTTACCCAAAATACTCACGGCTTCCTCGCTAAAGGAAGGAGCAATAATGGCTTCCAGGAAGGTTTTACTGAGCTCTTCGGCGGTCGCTTCGTCAACTTCGCGGTTTAAACCAACAATCCCGCCGTATGCGGAAAGGGGATCGGAACTGTAAGCTCGAACATAAGCCTCATGTAAATCAACGCCAATGGAAGCCCCACAAGGATTAGTATGTTTAATAATCGCGGCCGCGGGCTGGGTAAATTCCGTCGCAATTGCCCAGGCCGACTGTAAATCAACCAGATTATTATAAGAGAGCTCTTTGCCCTGAAGTTGTTCTGCTCCGGCGATTGTGCCTTCCCTGTTTCCTTTAAACCCATAAAAAGCTGCCTTCTGGTGCGGATTTTCTCCATAACGGAGTTTTTGGATTTTTTCCCCTTCCATAAACCAATGTTCGGGAAATTCTTTTCCGCCCCATTGACGATCCAAATAGAGACTTACGGCTTGGTCATAAGAAGCGGTGTGGAAAAAAGCTTCTAAGGCTAACAATTGTCTGGTAGTAAGATTCACTGCCCCATTGTGGCTTAATTGGCCTAATACCTCCGTATAACGCTCCGGATTAACCACAACTGTAACCCGTTCATAATTTTTGGCGGCAGCCCGCACCATCGTAGGCCCGCCAATATCAATATTTTCTATCGCTTCCTCCAAGGATACTCCCTCTTTGGCAATTGTCTCTTTAAAGGGATAAAGATTAACTACTACTAAATCAATCGGTTTAATCCCTAAATCAGCAAGTTGCCGAAGATGATTTTCGGTATTACGGGCCAAAATACCCCCGTGAATCATCGGATGCAAGGTCTTGACTCGGCCGTCAAGAATTTCCGGAAACCCGGTCAGCTCTGCCACCGGAGTTACCTTAACCCCGGCCTCCTGAAGAGTCTTTGCTGTCCCTCCGGTCGAGATTATTTCATATCCCAATTCTTGCAGACCTTGCGCGAAATTCACCACCCCTCTTTTATCCGAAACACTAATCAAAGCGTATTTATTCACTGTCTTTTTCCTCCCCTGCAATTATTACCTTTCTACCCTGACAAGAAATTCTTCCTTCAGCGAGAAGCTGAAGTACCAGTGGATAAAGTCGATGTTCTTCCCGGAGAATACGCTCAGCCAAAGAGTCCTCCGTATCCCCGTGATAAACAGGCACCACCGCCTGCATAATAATTGGACCTGTATCAACCCCTTCATCAAGAAAATGAACCGTACAGCCGCTGTAACGTACGCCATACTCCACCGCCTGACGTTGCGCATGCAAACCTGTAAAGGCCGGCAATAATGACGGATGAATATTTAAAATAGGGACACGCGCTCCCCGAATAAAGGTTGAGGAAAACACCCGCATAAAGCCTGCCAAAATTATATAATCAACATTAAATTCGTCTATTATCCGCAAAAGTCCTTCTTCAAATTGCATTTTTCCTGCAAAATCGGCGGGATTTACCCGGAACGCCGGTATTTTCCGTTGGCGGGCCCGTTCCAAGGCTAAGGCATTTTCTTTGTCACTGAGAACAGTAACTACTTCACCCTGCACTTTCCCGGCCTCACAAGCATCTAAAATCGCCTGTAGATTAGAACCTCTGCCGGAAGCCAGCACCGCGAGACGCAGTTTTTTCATTTACTTGTCCTCCTTAATGGTAACCCCAGGCGTGCCTGGCACAATTGAGCCGATTAGATAAGCCTTTTCCCCCTGTTCACCCAAACGCTTCAACAAGCGGTTGGCCTCGGCTGCTTCCAAAATAAAAGTAAACCCGATGCCCATATTGAATGTCCGTAGCATTTCTTGCCTCTCTACTTGTCCTCCGTCGGCCAATAGCTGAAAAACAGGAGGAACCGGCCAGGAGCCATCTTGTATTTCAATGTGGCAATTAGCCGGCAAAATCCGTGGTGGATTCTCGATCAACCCTCCCCCGGTTATATGCGCCATCCCTTTGATCTTAAACTCCGCTAACACTTTCTGTACTAACTCCACATAGATTCGGGTCGGTCTTAAGAGCTCTTCCCCAATGGTACAACCAAGCTCGGGAACATATTGCTGCGGCTCCCACCGATAAACATCAAAAAAGACCTTCCGCACCAGCGAAAATCCATTAGAATGAAGCCCCGTCGAAGCTAAACCGACTACCACGTCGCCCGGTTGAACTTCGTGACCGTCGATAATCGCCTCTTTTTCTACCGCGCCAACCGCAAAACCGGCTACATCATATTCGCCCGGACGGTAAAAACCGGGCATTTCCGCTGTTTCCCCGCCAATTAACGTACAACCGGCTTGGTGACAACCTTCCGCCACCCCTGCGACGATGTCGGCTACCTGGTGCGGTTCTAATTTTCCTACCGCCAAATAATCCAGAAAAAAGAGCGGTTCTGCCCCGGAAACAAGGATATCATTCACGCACATGGCGACACAATCAATCCCTATACTATCATGTTTTCCCATTTTATGTGCTACTGCCAGTTTTGTCCCCACGCCGTCCGTGCCGGAAACAAGCACCGGGTGCTTGTATTTTTCCATATCCAGCGCAAATAAAGCGCCAAATCCGCCTAACCCTCCCAAAACTTCTTTCCGCTTTGTCCGGGCAACCAGAGGCTTAATCAGCTCAACCGCCTCATTCCCGTTGTCAATATTCACCCCCGCGGTTTGATAAGTTAATCTTTCTTTACTGGTCATTTTTCGTCCTCCTTGCCTCATTCTTTCTCGGAAGGGATCGCAATGGGATAGCAGTCATTCAAGCAAGCAGTACAAAAGCCGCAATCTTGCCCCAAAGCACGGTACAATCCTTCCAGACTTATATAGGAGAGTGTATCGGCTCCAATATATTCTCTGATTTCTTCTATTGATTTCTGCACAGCAATTAATTGATTTCGTTCCGAAGTATCGATCCCGTAATAACAGGAGGCAATAACCGGCGGTGAGGTAATCAGCATGTGGACCTCTTTGGCGCCGCTGTTCCGCACCATTTGCACGATTTGTTTACTGGTAGTGCCCCGGACAATCGAGTCATCAACAATTCCTACCTTTTTCCCCTTTACCAATTTCGTCACCGGATTCAACTTCAAACGAACCGCGATTTCACGCTCACTTTGTTCCGGCTTAATAAAGGTCCTTCCCACGTAACGATTCTTCATTAATCCCATATCATACACACAGTTTATTTCTTCCGCATAACCAAGGGCGCCGGCAACACCTGAATCAGGCACCGGAATAACGATATCAACGTCTACCGGTTTTTCTTTGGCTAATTGCCGTCCCATCGCCCGGCGTGCTTCCATTACATTAATTCCGTCAATATCCGAATCCGGACGGGCAAAATAAATGAATTCAAAGGCGCAAAGAGCCCTTTCCACCCGTTGCAAACAATGGAATGAATGAAGCCCCTGCTCATCAATCACCACAATTTCTCCCGGAGCAACATCCCTCACTAATTCAGCCCCTAATACTTCAAAAGCACAAGATTCTGACGCAAGCAGGTAGGTGTTGTCCATTTTTCCGATACAAAGAGGCCTGTTCCCATAAGGATCCCTGACTCCGATTAATTCGCGGTCAGTCATGATCACCATGGCATAACTGCCTTTAATCTCCTGCATGGCTTTTTGGATTGCCTCAACAATACTTACTTTTCCATTATGCGCTAACAAGTTTGCTAATAGTTCCGAGTCAATACCCCCCTGAAAAACCGAGCCTTCTGCCGCTAACTTTCTTTTCAATTCTTTCGCATTAGTAAAACAGCCGTTATGCGCGATCGCTAAACTGCCGTGCAGATAATTGCACAGCATTGGTTCGGCGTTAAGCGCCGGATTTTTTCCAACCGTGGCGTAAAGAACATGTCCAATCGCTATTTTACCCGTTAAAGCGGCTAATGATTTCTTATCAAAAACATCCACCACCAGCCCCGGCCCTTTGTGCACCTTAATTTCCTTGCCATCAGCCACCGCAATGCCGGCACTTTCCTGACCACGATGTTGCAAGGCATATAAGGCATAATAAGTTAGCCTCGCCACGTCTTTATTGGCACCAAAAATGCCGAATACTCCGCAAGCTTCCTCCATTTTATCAACAACTTTTGTTAACTCTTCATCATGCATTCTATTGC